>JAGAAT010000063.1 GCA_017615095.1 bacterium | reverse complement strand
TGCAAAAGAACGGCTTATCAATAAAATTAGCCACTAACTTTTTTTGGAGGATAAAATGGAATTCACAAACAAAGCAGTTATCGAGACGTCAATGGGCAAAATCACCGTCGGTCTTTACGGAAAAGAGATGCCGATCACGGTTGCCAACTTTATCAAACACATCGAGGCGAAGTACTACAACAAACTGATTTTCCACCGCGTCATCGATAATTTCATGATCCAGGGCGGCGGAATGATGAAATCTATGTTTGAAAAGGTCGCTATGGTCGATCCGATCAAGCTCGAAACCTGCACCGATATCCCGCACAAAAAATATACCATTTCGATGGCAAGGACCGATGTCCCGAACAGCGCAACAAGCCAGTTTTTCATCTGCAACACCGACTGCGACTTCCTTGACGGGAAATATGCAGCGTTCGGCACCGTTATCGAGGGCATGGATGTCGTCGATGCGATCTCGAAGGTCGAGACCCACTCTGTAAGAAGCTACGACGATGTTCCGGTAGAGCCGGTAATCATCACAGATGTTTATATGATCTAAAAATCTCATCAAAACTGTTCAAAACCAAATCGTCGATTGCTGAGCTTGTCGAAATGAGCGATTCCACGGTTCTTTTCTGGAGACGTTCCGCGTTTTTTGAGACGTTCCAGGGAACATCTCTACAGGTCTCGCATCACGCGGCTCGCCTGCTGTTTTCCTAATAAAATAAAAAGGGCTTCCCGAAGGAAGCCCTAAAATCACTGAAAGACGAAGTAACGTTTAGTGCGGAACGATACCGAGAAGGATACCTGCCGCGATCGCTGAACCGATAACGCCGGCTACGTTCGGAGCCATTGCGTGCATAAGAAGGTAGTTCGTCGGGTCAGCCTGCTTACCGATGTTCTGAGCAACACGTGCACTGTCCGGAACTGCCGAAACGCCTGCGCAGCCGATGATCGGGTTAAGTTTGTTGCCAGGTTTAAGGAAGCAGTTGATAAGCTTCGCGATGAGGACGCCGCCCGCCGTCGAAATCATGAACGAGAATGCGCCGAGCGCGAAAATCTTGACGGACGCCGGTGTCAGGAAGGTCTGGGCACTTGTCGAAGCGCCGACCGTGATACCGATAAGTACCGTTACGATATCGATAAGGGCGTTGCTTGCGGTCTTCGAAAGTCTGTCCGTAACGCCGCTCTCCTTGAGGATGTTGCCGAGCAGGAGCATTCCGATAAGAGGAAGTCCGCCAGGAGCGATGAAGGTGCAGACGATGAAGGCGATGATCGGGAAGACGACCTTTTCACGTCTTGAAACGACACGCGGAGGTTTCATCCTGATGAGTCTCTCCTTCTTGGTCGTGAGCAGCTTGACTATCGGCGGCTGGATTACCGGAACGAGAGCCATGTATGAGTACGCTGCGATTGCAACTGCGCCCAGAAGGTGCGGAGCCATGAGACCGGTCGTGAAGATTGCAGTCGGACCGTCAGCACCGCCGATGATGCCGATCGATGCTGCTTCCTGAATGTTGAAGCCGAGCGCGATCGCAACAAGGAACGCTGCAAAAATACCGAGCTGAGCACCGCCTCCGATAAGTATCAGACGCGGGTTGGCGATCATGTAGGAGAAGTCCGTCATCGCGCCGATGCCCATGAAGATGAGCGGCGGATAGATACCCTTCAGAACGCCGAAGTAGAGGTAGTTGAGAACTGAGCCCGGATCATATACACCGATCTGTACGCCGGCAGCTGTCGGGATGTTTCCGATGAGGATTCCGAAGCCGATCGGGAGAAGCAGAAGCGGCTCATAATCCTTCGCGATCGCGAGGAAAATGAAGATGAATGCGACAAGCATCATAATAATGTTGCCGAACGTGATGTGTGCAACTGCAGTCGTGTTGAAAAATCTCGCAAGGAAGCTTCTGTTCTTCTGAAGGTAATATTCCATCGTTCCGGAAGAACGGAGCGAGAAGTTTACGAAAAGCGGTGTGACTTCATACTTCTTGCCGAAATTCTCGACGTAAAGGTTGCGGACGAGCGTGATGTCTCTGACGGATTCGCCGTTCAGCATGTTCTTGAATTTGCCCTGCTCTTCCTTGAAATTGATGAACGCGACGCCGTTGTCGGCAAGGAGAAGATCCTTCTCCGTGAAGTGCATGACAGTTTTGTCGTGGAATGTCGCAGTGATTTTGTAATCCTGCTTTCCCGGGTTGAAGGAGTCGAGGTCAACGATCTGAAGCGACGGGTTGTCCTTGCGCTCTTTCTGGTTCGGAAGAACAGCCTCAAGACCTGTGATCATGAGGTAGTTGCCGATGCGGTCGTCTTCCATTTTGAGCGAATCCTGCATCGTTTTGTACTCCGGGGTCCCGGGAAGGACTGAGTCTGTGACGACTGCAGCGTACTCGATCTTCTTCTGCGGAGTGTTGTCAAGCAGACGGTATTCGATCTCGAGCCTTACGAGAGAGTTGTTCTCGAAGTTGCCGGTAAAAAGATCGCCCTGATCTTTTTTGAGCATGAACATCGGCACCGCCTGATGCTTCTGGATCCTCTGACCCGGATCGATATTCGGCGCAGGCTGCGGATTCTGCACCTGCTGAGGATTTTCCTGATACTGCTCATTCTGCTCTTGGGCGAAAAGCATCACGCCGAAGAGAAGGAGCAGGATGAATATTATGTTTTTCTTCATGGGAACCTCTTAGCCGACAGTTAAAAGTGTCTGATGTTCCTTAACGTTGTCGCCCTCTTTGACGAGGATCGCCTTGACGACGCCGCCGTTACCGGTGTTGATATCGTTTTCCATCTTCATAGCCTCCATCGTCATTACCTTCTGGCCTGCCGATACGGTATCGCCGACCTTGACGAGGATCTTCATGATAAGTCCGGGCATCGGAGCGATGACCGGATTGCCGCCTGCCTCACCGGCAGCCGGAGCCGGAGCAGCAGCAGGAGCCGCAGCGGCTGCGACCGGAGCAGCAGGTCTGCCCGCAGGTCTCGGAGCAGCAGAAGTAAACGCAACAGGCTCTCCGCCCTTGTAAGCGATATCGATGTCGTAGGTCTTGTCGTTTACGGCAACTTTTGCAGTCGTGCCGGCAAAATCCTTGATCTCGACATCAAATTTCTTTCCTTGGATCGTAAGTTCGTATTTTTTCATAATTGTTATTCCTCACTATTTTTTTACTGCTTGCCATCTTTTGAAGCGACGAGCCTGCTTTGCCATGCTCTCGCTTGTCCACGGATTGTTGTTGTAATACTGTTTGACTTCAGTCAGGCAGATCTTGTCTGTGCTCTCGTTGAGATAGAGCGAAAGTCCAGTCATTGCGGCGACGAGCTCAAGCTCGGAAGCCGGAGTTGCCGGAGCTTCGGGTTTCTTCTCGACAGGAGCAGCCGGAGCCGGAGCGGGTTCAGCAGGTTTCTGCGCATCTTTGCCGGCAAGTCTGTAGAACTGCGAAAGAACGATCGCAAGGACTGCCAGACCGCCAAGAACGACGCAGATGCCGATGACCGGCAGCATCTTTACCAACAATTTGTCGGCGTGGGAAAAATCAGCCCATGCACCGACCGTGGTTTGAATCAGACTTAAAGAATGAATCATCGCGCCCTCCGATTAAAGCGGAATATTTCCATGCTTTTTAGCCGGAAGCTCGTCACTCTTCGTCGAAAGCATCTCGAGAGCCTTGATAAGTCTCGGTCTCGTGGTCTTCGGCTCAAAAATGTCGTCGATGTAACCGTGCTGAGCTGCGATGTACGGATTGGCAACGTTTTCGTTGTAAAGCTCCTCCTGCTCTGCAAGGAATTTCGCCTTGTCTTCAGCCGCTTCGAGTTCTTTTCTCATAATGATCTCGACTGCGCCCTTTGCGCCCATTACCGCGATCTGAGCGGTCGGCCAAGCGTAGTTCATATCGCATCTGAGGTTCTTGGAAGCCATCGCGAGGTAAGCTCCGCCGGTAGATTTTCTGGTGACGACTGTGATTTTAGCAACGGTAGCTTCACTGTATGCATAAAGCATCTTTGCGCCGTGTCTGATGACGCCGCCGTACTCCTGACCTGTTCCGGGAAGG
>JAGAAT010000007.1 GCA_017615095.1 bacterium | reverse complement strand
TCCTGAACTTTCTCGAACTCCCTTCCTTCGATGCTTATGAGTACCTTCTCGACATCTGCGCTTGCTGCCGCGACCTTGAGCGAGATCCTGCCGGTAAGTGCGCTGAGCTTCGTGATATAGGGTCTTAAAGCCATTTCCGCGCCGTCAAGGACCGCAACCGTGTGTGCCGAAGCGTCGAAAGTGTCGGTGATTGTCACTGCGTTGGCGTTACCGTCGATGCCGTCGAAAACGAGGTACGCAGTTTCAAGCAGGCTGTCGTGAAGTGCTTCGACGTCGCTTCCTCTGTAGAAAACAGTTCCGGCATATTTGAGTGCAAGATAGAAAGTCCTGAAGAGGTCGAGTTTTTCGGAATCCGACAGTCTGGTGTTCATCGGCATGAAGAACTTCGAGAATACCGCGTTCGCCTCTGCTGCCTGGATCTCAGTACCGCCGAGCGTGACGTGACCGTTTTCGTTCAAGGTATAAACTTTATTGCAGTTCTGAGCCGACGTGTCGGGGTTGAACCATGCGCAGACAAGCTGATCGGGAGTGAGCATAGATGAAACATTGCTGAAATCGGGTCCTTTTGAAGAGGTCGTGATGTAGTTCGCAAAGATCATCATATCTTTCTTTGCTGCCGCGTATATGTCGCCTGACACAGCATTTCCGGTAAGCGCCGATTTAGCTCCCGTCGTGTAATCTTTCGGAGCGTTGCCGCTGTAAGTCAGCGGGATCATTGAAGGATCAAGCATGTCGGCAAGGGTCGCGCTCCTGTTGTACGAGGTCGTCGCGGTGTAGAGCGCGGCTATCGCTGAACGAAGCTCGAGACCGTTTCTGACGGCTGCGAAGGTGCCGCTTTCCTGACGTGCCTTCATGCGGTTGTAGAACTCCGAAACAAAGAAGAGGTTCTCAAACAGGTTCAAATTCCTCTGGAATCCGACCGGTCTGTTGACAAGCTCGTAAAGGTCGTTGCCGAGGTCGCCGAACTTTTCGCATGTGAGATAGGAGAGAAGTCTCGTCTTCTCGTCTCCGGCAGGTTTGTATTTTTCGACACCTTTTCTGATGAACTCGATCGGTGAATATCCCTGGTAGAAGGAGCCGTCGCACCATCTTGAAACGAGTGCATTGACCGAAACCGGAAGCGAAGCCGCCTCGACAGTGAAGGTCGAATAGTGGTTTGTCTGCGAGATCATCGCGCTGGAGCTCGTTCCCATCATTATCGGGTCGCCCATCGCAGCACCCATTATCGGATCGCCGAGTGCGGATCCCATGATCGGGTCGCCGAGTGCGGCTCCCATGATCGGATCACCGAGAGCGTTCGACATGATCGGGTCGCCGAGCGCATTCTCCATTATCGGATCGCCGAGGGCGTTGTCCATGATCGGGTCGCCCAGAGCGTTGTCCATGATCGGATCGCCGAGCGCCGAACGTACGACCTGCATGATCGGGTCGCCCAGAGCCGTGAACATGATCGGGTCGCCGAGAGCTTCAAGCGTGACCGGGTCGCCGCCCGCCGACGGCATCACGTCGGTAGTGCCGTCCGCACTCAACCTCGTTGCCGAGAGCATTATCGGATCGCCGCCGAAAACCGTCCCGAGCTCGTGGACAAAATACATCGAATCGCCCTCGAAAACGGTGCCTTCCGGCCTGAACTTCAGACGGGAAACCTTGCCGCCGCCTGCCGACAGAACGTCGTAACTTATTGAATTTACTTTGTTACCGTCCTTTTTGACGACGGTGCCCTTCGGGATGACGCCGTAGATACCGTCATCGATGCGGAAAGATATGTGCTTCGACGTGTCGTTGAGATAGACCGTGCCGCCGTTCTTCCTCTGCAAAAAGAGGACCGTCGCTGAATCCTGAGAAAGCATTATCGGATCACCGAGATCCTCGGCAAGCTGAGCTCTCGCGACGTATTCGCCGGGCGTCGAGGTTGTGAACTTGTAAGTCGCAGCTTCACTACTGCTGTTCCTCAAAGTCCAGATGATCCTGAAACCGGGTGCGCCCTCCGTGCTGCCGCCTTCGACGCTGAAGCCGGCACTGCTGTCGGCACTTTCGCCGATGACTATCTCACTCCTGTCGACAGAAACTCTGAAGCCGTTGAAGATCTTTTCAAATTCAGGAGCCTCCTTCGCAGCATCCTCCGCGATCTTTTCCGACAGGGTTTTTGCATCGTTAGTGCCGAGTAGTGAGGAGAGGAGTTTCAGACCTTCCGAGATGCCGGAAAGCTTCGAATAGTCAAGCTCGCCCAGCCATCCGCCTGTTCCAAGTTTTACATAACTCCTTATTTTTGTTTCGCTTCTGCGCAGGTCTTCGCAGTTCTTGTCAAGGAGATAGACTGCGTTCGTGACTTCAGAAATATTCACAACATGGTCACCTGCCCCCTTGAAGCAGCTGGCAAATCCGTTTGCCGTTACGCAGTATGTTTTTGCCGCCGAAATCTCGGCGTTGAAGCTGAATCTGCCGTTTGAATCCGTCTCGGCAGCTGCAATCTCTTCGCTTCCGCCGCATTCGACAAGAGCGGCCTTGGTCCCTGAAACACTGCTGCCGATTTGGTATCTGCCCGAAATCATATGGTCTTCTGCGACTTCAGGATCTGCCGGAGAGTCTGAGTCGCTGTCGGGTTCTTCCTGATCCTGATCGCCTGGGGTGAAAGGGTCGTCCGAATCAGAGATCCCGGTCTGATCGTCGTCATTTTTCGGCGCAGACGAACCGCCGCCGCATGAAAACACTAAAAACATCGCCACAGACACGACCAGAAATACAAAAAATTTTCTCATCTTTCTCTCCTTTATTGTTTGGCAAAAACCACGGTAAATTTTAGAGACGGAAGAAATATTGTCAAATAAGATTATTTGATAGAACCTCCTGAATAATACGAGAAAAATTGGACTTTTTCTCATCAATCCCTAAAACTTTTTCTCTTTTTTTTACTTGAATTGTTTCCAGATTATGGAGAAAAAGATGATAGCCGGAGTCGGGATAGACATTGTCGAAGTAGAGAGGCTGAGTGAAAAACCCAAGCTCTGGGAACGTTTCATTTCAGCCAAGGAATTTAAATATCTGGAAAAATTCAAATTTAAGGAGGAGCATGTCGCCGGCATCTGGGCGGCGAAAGAGGCTCTCGTAAAGGCGACGAACAACCGGGAGATCATCTTCTGCGACGTTTCGGTCGCCCATGACGGGTCCGGCAGACCCTACTTCGAGGATTTTGAAACCGAGGGGACTCTCCACCTCTCGATAAGCCATGAAAAACACTACGCCACAGCGGTTGTGGTCTGGGAAAAATAACTAATAGATTTAGTTTGTTATCGCGACGAACGTTGCGTGTCTCGCTGTTGTTTTGTCACGTCTGTAGGAGAAGTATCCGCCGCCGCAGAAGGTGCAGGCGGATTTGTCGGTGACTTCACGGACTCCGCCCGATCCGAGCTCTTCCATGATCGCAGATTTGAGGTCAGCAAAGATCCTTCCGTCTCTATTTTCCGTCGTTATTCCGGCGGCATTGAAACGCCCGACGAGCTCGGCACCGATCTCGAAGCAGCAGAAGCCGATCCCGGGATAGATGACGGCTTTCAGATCCCGACAGCCGAGATCCCGCATCGTTTTGATCCCTTTCGAGACGATCTTCAGTTCTGTCCCGCGCCAGCCGCTGTGAAAAACTCCGGCGATATTAGAAGATTCGTCAAAAAGGACGACCGGCACACAGTCAGCCGTTCTAATGAGTGCGATCGAGGGTT
>JAGAAT010000062.1 GCA_017615095.1 bacterium | reverse complement strand
TTTTCTCCGTTTTTTCGTCGTAATCGTATGCCTGAAGCACCAGTTTTCTGTATTCAGTCTCATCCGCCGGATCAAAGACCAGCAGGAATCCGCCGTTATGGCAGAAAACAGGTCTTTCAGGCACAGCCTTTCTGAAATCGATAAATTTTCCGAAACCCGTTCTGAAAAGAGAGCGGTTCCCGCTGCCGTCACCGTTCCAGCCGTATACGACTTCGAGCACTTCTTTGTTGATGACCTCCCTGCTTGCCGAGTTGTAGGCCTGGATCGAAAAACCGGCTTTGAAAGGCGACGCTTCACAGACAAGGGCTCTTACCTTTCCTTCAACGATCTCGATATGAGAATTGCTCTCGAGCCACGTTTTCGCCCTTTCGGTCTCCTCGATCTCGGAGAGCCTTCTTCTGAAACCGAAAGCGATGATATTCGCGACTTCAAGAGGTTTAACTTCAAAAAGGTTCAACAGAACAAATTCAGACGCGATCCAAGGCGAAGATTTGCCGAATTGCTGTTCTGTCGCAGGAATGCCTGAATTGTCCTGCATCTTTACACGCTCGATCACAGAAGCGAATCTTTCGTCAGCAAGCGTCCAAGGTGCGAACCTCTCGGCGACAAGACTGAAGGTGCATTCGGACTTACCGGAATTTTTGAACTGGTGGTGGTCGAAGAAGCGCGATCCGTCGAACTTCATACCGCAGTCAAGCACAAAATCGTCTGCGCCGGCTTCGCCTACCCTTTTCGCGTCCCTTACGATCTCGGTAAATTCGATCTCCGGCTTCGATGCGATGAGAAGTCCGCATGCCCACATTTCATCTGCGTGAGCCTTGGCCCCGTGAACAAAGATCCTGCTACGCTTCATGGCAGCCACCATTGTTCGTCGGACCATCTGATTCCGAAAGCGCGTGCAGAAAACTCCTGACCAGACAGACTGCGGCCATCGCTGCAAGAAACGGTATCCAATCGAAAAGCCATACCGAAAATCCGTAAAGAAGGGTCACCACCGCTAAGATCCTTAATCCTTTATGACCGAAAGTATAAGCCCAGATCGACAGCACACCGAACACAACGGCGTATATCGTCGAAAAGAAAAATGAATCCCAGAAGATAAGGAACATCACGGCGAAGACCGCTATGTACGCGGCAAAATACTTCAAAGAAGGAATGTTCACACCCGTCAGTTCGTAGAAAAGACCGCTGATGTTGCTCTCTGTTTTCCTGACCTCGTTAACCATAATCACACCTCATAAAAGAAGTTATTAACCAAACGCCCGGCAGTTACTACAAGTGATTTTCGGTGGGAAATTCCGAAAACCGGAACCGCTTTTTTTAATTTTTTTCGAAATCCGGCCTCTTTTTTCATCTGCTCCTCCATTCGTTAGCTCTGCGTTTTGCGACCTCGCGCTTCTTTCCGCTTGTGAAGTAGTCGAGATCTTCAAGATAACCCGACACTCTGCGGATCCTTCTGATATTCTTAGAACCGCATTCCGGACAGTCGTCAAAAGTTCCTTTGTGTCCGCATTCGCGGCATATATCCAGAGGGAAGTTCATTCCCAGATAAGAGACTCCCTGAGCTGTGGCGTAGGCCACAAGGTCTTCCAGAGCTTCGATATTTTCCATCGGTGCGTCGTTGAACTCGACATACGAAATGCTGCCTCCGTTGCACAGAGCGTGGAACTTCCCTTCAAGGCGCAGCTTGTCATAGATCGAAAGCCCTGAATCGACTTCGGCGTGAAAAGAATTTGTGTAAAACCCTTTCTCGAGTACCGGATGTTTGAACTTCTTTTTGTCGGCCTCGGCGAAACGACCCGAAATCTGTTCTCCCGGAGTTGCCAGAAGCGAAAAGTTGAGCCCTATATCGGAACGTAAGTAATCGACATGTTCCCTGAGTTTCCTGACTATCTCGTACCCAAGCTTTTCAGCCTTTTTTGAAAGATGCATTTTTTCGCCTGTCAGGATCTCTACAGTTTCAGACAGACCAATAAAACCGATGGAAAGGGTCCCCTGCATGAGAAGCTCGTCAATGCTGCCGACTCCATTCCAGAGGTGATTTTCGAAAACAAAGCCGAGTTTTTTCGTTTTCACAAGAGCCAGAACTCTATTCATAAGGATATATTCGCAGTCCGACAGTTTCCCATCGAGCTTTTTCATAAAATCATCGATTGAGCCCGACTGAAGTGCGATATGCGGAAGGTTTATCGAAACATAGGCGATATTTCCGCGTCCGATAGTCTGCTCGGGTCCGTTGGAATTCTGGTAAACTCTGGTTCGGCATCCCATAATGCCGAGTTTTTCGGGGTCGCAGCCGCGGTTCGGTTCGCTGTCGAGCAGCAGATATGTCGGGACCATTCTGTGCGCGGTGCACTGGAGAGCCTGCAGGAAAAGGTCGTGATTCGGATCTGCGGCATCAGCGTTCACCCCTTTCTTCACTTTGAAAATGATGTTCGGGCGTTCGAAGTCTATCGGCTGTTCGAAGTAAGCCTTGAGTATCGACTTCGTGACGAATCTTCCCCAGTCAGATGTGGCAAGCCCGAGGTTGAGCGATATATAATAAGGTTCGCGGCAGTATCTCGTGTAGGTCGTATTCTCCCACTTGAGGAAAAGCGCGGCAAGATCGGTCATTATCGCCTGATTTGCTTCACTGAAAGGAATATTGAGTTTTTCAAGAACGTCAGCGACATCGATGTCGAAATTGGCGAAACCGATCCCGCCAGTCTGGCAGACCGCAAGAGAAGTAATCAGAGATTTTATCTTATCGAAGACTTCGGCCATTTTGCAGAAATCATTCTTGG
Organism: bacterium; assembly: GCA_017615095.1. Classification (GTDB taxonomy): domain Bacteria; phylum UBP6; class UBA1177; order UBA1177; family UBA1177; genus UBA1177. The sequence goes on along the minus strand of JAGAAT010000062.1, from coordinate 1,411 downwards.
AAACGAACTTTTTGACATCGAGAATATCCTGCAGAGCCGGCGTGCAGCAGTTGTAGACGAAGCGGTAACCCTCGAGATCGTGCAGGTGGATCTCGGCATCCTCATGCATTTTGGCAAATTTCGGGTCTACCCGTTTATTAAGCACATAGTTCTTTTCACTTCTGACCGATCTTTCGTAAAGACCGCTTACAAAATTGTCTCTTGCCGCTGCATTGTCCATGTTTTTCTCCTTAATCGTGAAGTTTTATAAAATCCTGGTTCGTTGATCCGACATAAGGTTTTGTCGTAGTTCTCTTATCCATCTGGAAGTCCCCGACCTTGATATAATCAATATATTGAAAGAGCTCAGGGTCGACATCTTCCAGGCTGTTGCCGGTATAAACGGCGATATCGTAATCCTTTTCGTGAAGGACTTTGACCAGACGCATAAGAGCGTCGAACTGAAGCAGAGGTTCCCCGCCCGAGATCGTGACTCTGCGAAGCGGAGTATTCTCGTCTATGACCGAAACAAGTTCCCCGACACTCATCTGATGTCCTTCTTCCGTATTCCAGGTCCCCGCATTGTGGCAGCCGGGGCAGTGACGGTCGCAACCCTGAAAAAAGATGACGTTCCTTACTCCCGGCCCGTCGCAGGTCGAACCTCTGAGATCCAGATTGTTGATAAAAAGCATCGGTTCCTCCTTCACATAAGTGCTGTTTGTGTTCATCGGCATGCTTTCCTCCCGCAAAAAACTCTTTCCGCTCTTCTAAAGACCAAAAATAGCGTCATTTCCGAATTCCTCGGTAACTTTTTTCATTTTTTGACTCTGAGGCTTATTCTCCGGCAGCAGCTTCAAAAACATCTCCAGCACCTCTTCGGCAGACTTTCCGTCTGTATCGACAAAATCTACCGGGTAGCCGCTCTGAGCCAGAAGATCGTAGAATCTGCTCTTCATCTCGAAATCCCTTCTGGTGTCCTTGTCGAACTCTTTGCCCTCGCCTTTGGTCATGATCCTCTCGAGGCACGTCTCAAAAGATGCTCTGAGCATTATCACGCGGTCGGGGATCCTGATTTTGCCCTGCAGCAAAACGAGCATCTTAACGACCAGATCGAAGGTCTCCCGATCTTTCGAGTAGGCAGCAGCCAGAGTCGACCAGATCGATCTGTCGAGAATCATGAACTTTCCCGGAATGTCCCTGATCTCACTGGCTGAATCGGCCAACCCGCTAAGATAGAAGAGCGGACTTACCACAGGCTCGCTGTGCCCGGAGATATAATGTCTAAGATCTTTGTGTTCCGTAAAGATACCGGGAACACAGTAGGTCGTGCAGATATCGCTGCGACCGCTCTTGAGGCTCTTGATCAACGTGCTCTTTCCGACCCCGTTGAGCCCTTCGAGCGCATAAACGGTTTTTCCGTCTTCGATTTTGT
>JAGAAT010000061.1 GCA_017615095.1 bacterium | reverse complement strand
CTGCTCGTTTGCCAGAACGGTGTTGCACTTCGGGCACCAGTTGACTTCGCTGTTCTTTTTGTAGACCAGTCCGCGGTTGAACATCTCGATGAAGAACTTCTGCTCCCAGCGGTAATATTCAGGTCTGCATGTCGCGGTCTCGCGGGTCCAGTCGTAGCTGAAACCGAGCTGGTAAAAGCGTTCGCGCATGTTGTCGATGTTTGCGTAAGTCCATTTTGCCGGCGGGATCTTGTGTTCGATAGCCGCGTTTTCAGCGGGAAGTCCGAACGAGTCCCAGCCTATCGGATGAAGGACGTTGAACCCTTTCCTGAAGTAGTATCTCGCAACGACATCGCCTATCGAATAGTTCCTGACGTGCCCCATGTGAAGCCTGCCGGACGGGTAAGGAAACATCTCCAGCATGTAGTATTTCGGCCTCGGGTCATCCGCGCCCTTGTATTCGAAAATTCCCGATTCTCTCCATTTTTTCTGCCATTTAGGCTCTATTTTTTTGTGTTCGTACATCGTTCCTCCAAACGTAAATCATATATCCTTCAGCGGGACGTTAAACTTGTAACTGCTTTTCAAAAAGTTGATCAGATATTTCTTGTTCGCCTCTTTCAGCTTGTCGCTGATGTCTGAGATGCGGTCGACCTCCCTCGCTCCGAAGGGGATGTTTTTCATAAGGTTTTTCTTCAGATAGTCGACTATCTTACGCTCGCTGCCTTCGCTGACCATGATCTCAGCATTCAATAAAACCAGATAGTTATGATAGTTAAACTCGCCGGGCGAGAGATATTTTTCGTTCTCCAGTATATAGTTGAGACCGTTTTGCGTCTTAGTCAGATCACCCTGATAGAAGGTTATTTCAGCGGCGAATGCCAGCGCCGGCAGATAGTACTTGTTGCATTCGAGCATCGCGTCGATCATAGCAAAGGTCCTCTGCTTGTCGCCCATGTTGCGGTAAGCCTCCGCCTTGAGGTAGAGCAGAACAGGTTCGCAGTGGTCTATTTCGGACATCATCTTATCGACCTCGCGGGAGACGAACTCGTACTCGCCTGCCTCCTTCTGTTTGAGCTGTTCGCGTACGAAAAGCCAGAGTCTGTCGTTGTTTTTGCCGATCTCGAGCTTTGAATCCGCCTTGTCGAAGAGCATGTATCTGTTGTAGATCTCATTCAGCTTTTTGCGGGCTTCCCTGTTGCTGCCGAGTTTTTCAAGAGTTGTCACCGCCTGAAAAACGGCGCCGTATTTGAGGTATTCGTCAATGATCCTGAACTTGTTCTCTTCCGCCTCAAGCGAGTAGATCTTCTCCAGGACCTTAATGATTTCAGGTATTTCGTTCTTCAGCGTCAGCACATCGAAAAAGGCGTATAGGATATCCAGGTTCTCGCTGTTTTTATCGAGAAGCCCCTTGAGCTGGTTATAGTAGATGTCATCCTTCGTGAGTCTGTATTTCATCCGCAGGATCTTGGCAGTCAGCTCGATTTTAGGCTCCTTTTCGTTGATCTTTTCGTATGCCGCGACAGCCTCTTCAAGGTATCCGTTCTTTTCGCTGCACTCGGCTCCTCTCGCAAAAACATCGTCATCTACATCGTTCTGGAAGAACTGCTGGAGTTCGTGGTAAGCGAAGTAGCAGCTGCTGTAGTCGCCGTTCGCAAAGGCTGTTTCGAGAACCAGCTTGATGTCGTCGGCACCGCGCGCAGTATCCATTTTTTCCTTCATGTAGAGTGCCATCCTTGCGGCTTCACTCGGATTTTTTTTGATAAATTCATGGACGATCCCGCGGCAGAAGAACCTTCCCGGGCAGGCGGAATAGAAGCCGTCGATAACGACGTCGTCACGTTTGGCAGCCTCGCCCAGAGCCACTTTCGCCTCGCCGTAGAAGTAGCGCTCCCTGCTGAGAGCTTTCCAGTTGTTGATGACTGTAAGCTCGCTCTCGATATCACCGAGCGGCTTTTCTGATTCGATCGCAGCCCTCGCCTTTATCAAAATATCGAGTTTTTGAGAGAGCTCGTAAAGCGGAAATGCCGCAAGAATTTTATTGTTCAGGCTCTCGGCTGCTGAAAAATGCCTCTTGCGGAGCATCATAAGAGCCGTGTAAAAGCTCTGCCTGAGGTTGGATCTGTTAACGATTTCAGGCTCTTTCAGTTCAAGAGCAGCGATCGCCGGCTCTGATTTCGGAAACTCCGAATCAAGCTTGTGGTAGAGCGCGATCCCTGCCGGCGGCTGTCTCCCCTCGATCATGTCAATAAGGTCGGAAAGCTCCTTTCCCTTGTCTGAAACGAGCGTTGCGTAGATCCTGAACTGCGAAAGCAGCTCCTCCTCCTCGGCACCGATGTGAAAGTCGTAAATCGCGAACGCCTGCGTCCAGAGGATCGCCTTTTTGAGGCTGTCGCCGAGCCCCTCGCGGACATCCGTCATCTTGTAGTTTTCAACGACCGATTCAAATTCAGCATAAGAAAGCGAAGTGAAATTCTCTTCAGGATTCTCCAGAAGCGTACGGTACATCTGCTCAGGATCCTTTTTCAACAGCAGCGAAAGCCCTGCGAGCAAAGCGATAAGGAGAATGAAAACGATAACGTAATTCCTCATCCTGAGCCTGTTGTAGTGAGGGTCATTCTCCGGCTTTTGAGGAACGATCGTAATATTTTTAAGCGTTTGCACTTTTCTATTGTTTTCCGGATCGCCGTCAGCTTCTATATCCGGATACTTTTCAAGCTCGCGCTTCGCAGCAAAGTGATTCGGATTCGCCGCAACGACCTTACGAAGCTCGCGGACACCCTCAACCTTCTTTTCGAGGTTGATAAGCGCAAGTCCGAGATAGTATGAAATTTCAGGCGTCGGATTACCGTCCCATGCGTTGATCGTATCCTCGATCAGCTGCCATTCCGACTCCTTCCGGCAGACCTCCAAAAGGTCGATAAGCACCGCCGGCGTCGGGTTTTTCTGAAACTCCTCCAAAGACACCTGAAGTTTTCTGCTCGCCATTCGATCCTCCTAAATCAACAACCTCGGGGCAGCTCGCCCCAAATGGAACTTTTTATCTAAACAGCCGTGAAAATCAAGGCGGAAAGTACCATTTTACAGATAAGAGAGGAATATTTTTTGACGCAATACAGGGTCACAAATTACAGAAAGAAGTTGATTTCGTCCTTCCCCTTTTTTTAGCAAAAACCAGACTTGAGACCCCTAGACAAAGCGCGTTTATGCCGAGGCTGACCGGATAGACCGTCATCAGCATCGGGAAATCGGGATAGTGGCGGAAAATCGTGAAAACCCACAGGATCCGCACTCCGCAGACGCTCACGAGCGCCGTCATAGCCGGGATCGCAGACATTCCGTAGCCGCGCAGGTAACCGGAAAAATTCTCGATGAAAAGTGAAAAAATATAGGCAGAAAAGAGGTATCTCAGCCTGATCGTGCCGAGGCGGATGACCTCCGGATTGCCGTTGAAAAGCGAAAGCAGCGGAGTCGCAAAAACGAGGATCAGCGTACATGACACAACGGTGAAAAGCGCATCCAGAAGCAGCGAGCAGCGCAGCGTCCTGATACAGCGGTCCTCCCTGCCCGCGCCGTAGTTCTGCCCGACAAAGGTCGTACACGCCTGACCGAACGAGTTGATGATGAAAAACGAGAAGATCTCAATGTTGAATGCCGCCGCTGATGCCGCGATGACGATCGTGCCGAGGCTGTTGATAGCCGACTGGACACAGATGTTCGAGAGCGAAAAAACGCAGCTTTGAAGCCCGGACGGGATACCGATTTTCAGGATATTCTTCAGCAGGACAGGTTCGATTTTCAGCTCTTCCGGATGGACCCTGATCGCCCCCGGCTCACGCATCAGCATGACGAAAAGCATTGCAGAACTTATCAGATTTGCTAGTACTGTCGCGATCGCAACGCCGTCAGCAGCACGCTTCAGAACCACTACGAAAAAGAGGTTCAAAAGTACGTTGATAACGCCCGAAACAGCCAGTGCGATCAGCGGTTTGCCCGTCTCGCCCTGACTCCGGTAGATTGCCGCCTCGAAGTTGTAGAGGAAGATCACCGGCAGACCAAGGATGTAGATCCGCAGGTATGAAAGCGCCATCGGGAAGACCTCGTCCGGCACATCGAGCAGACGCAGAAGAGGTGCCGCCGCAAGTTCGCCGACAACCGTCAGGATCACTCCGCCGCCCATCGCCAGGAGAAGCGAGGTATGCACAGCCTGACGGATCCGTCGCATGTCGCCGCGCCCGGTAAGCTGGGAAATAACTACGTTCGTGCCGAGTGAAACGCCGACAAAAAGGTTGACGAAAAGCCCGACGACAGGCGTGTTGCTGCCCACCGCCGCCATAGCCGCTTCCCCCGCGAACTGCCCGACCACCGCGACATCAGCCGCCGTAAAGCACTGCTGCAGGATCCCCGTCAGCGCAAGCGGGATCGCGAACATCAGGATCT
>JAGAAT010000060.1 GCA_017615095.1 bacterium | reverse complement strand
GTATGCCTGCCGGACATAGACCGGAGCTGTCGAAATATCGTAATTTCCCTCATTCCACTCTATGATTTCATAGTCAGGGCAGTATTTTTTCCAGCTTGCCATGCACTTTTCGGCCAGTTTTGGTTTAGGACTGCCTCCGAACCAGCAGTAGTGGATGATTTTCGGACTCATTTTTTTCTCCTGAGCATCAGTTTTTCCATACAGTAGTATAACCGCATTGCCGGTTTGAGAAGCCTGACCGACTTGAAAAAGAGAAAGAGTGATATGATTCTCTCTTCCCTGGGTGTAAAAATAAGTTCATCCCGGTGCTCCGAGATGTAGGATTCGACCTCGTTTGCCAGCGAAAGCACCCTTTTATCGCTGCTGTCGGGAGAAGCGTATGCTCTTTTTAAGAGATTTATGGTGTTGACGACATAATCTTTCCCGACAATTTTCTGCATCTCCTTAAAACCGATTCCCGCGAAAAATTTCTCCTGCTCCATGAACGCCCAGGAGAGATCGAGTTTTTTGAGCGAAAACTCCTGCTTGGTCGTTCCTCCCGGATTCCTGAAATAGAAATAAAGCTCTGAATTTGTAAATGATATTTGCTTTGCCTCGACAAGCCATTTGCAGACAGTTGCGTTGTCTTCGTAAATTCTGTTTTCAGGCAGGGGATAGCGTTTCAAAATAGATTTATTTATTAATTTTCCGCCTGCAATCCAATAAAAATAGGTCGCATAAAGTCTTTTTAAAAGTTCTTCGGAAACCACATTTCTCTCAAAGTCGGAAAGAGTGTTTGGAGCGTTTTTTTCAATTGAGTCGCCTATTTCAACGCAGCTGCACATTATGATTGAAGAATCGGACACTCGAGCCTCTTCCCAAAGTGTACTCAGGTAATTCTCGGCAACGAAGTCGTCGCTGTCGACAAATGTTATCCATTCTGTCTGTGCCAGCCCGATCCCTGTGTTTCTGGCGACGGATTGTCCTCTGTTCTCCTGATGAATCACATGAATCCGCGGATCTTTTTGCACATATTCTTCACAGATTTCTCCGCACTTGTCTGGAGAACCGTCATCAACCAAAATCAGTTCGAAATCTGTAAATGTCTGTGCAAGGATGCTGTCTATGCAGCGGTTCATAAACTTTTCTGTTTTGTAAACTGGGATAATTACTGAGATCGTCGGCATTTCAGCCTCTCTTGTATCCGCTTGTGAACACCTGCCCAGCCTTCGGTTTTCATTATCCTTATAAAAATAAACAAGTCCCAAATCGGACTGAAAAACGGGTAAATTTCTTTATAGTAAACAGCTGTATTGTAATAGTTGAATCCTGCGAATTTACCATGCTTTGAGAGATTTTCTTTCAATAAAATCTGTAGATTATCTATTGTTTTCTGATAATCGTGCGAAGAGTTTTTTGCTCCGGCAATGTTGTTGTAAATCTCTTCTATACAGGTTCTCATCGAAATTTGAGCTGCTTTTAAATAGGAGCGGGCAATGAAATAATCAAATTGCTCTTTTAGTGCGTCAATTCTGTCAAGCAGTCTCGGACTCCACTTTGCCCGCATGATGCTGTCAGGTGTTTGACGATAGAAATAGAGGGTGTTTTCTATCAATGCTATTTTATTGCATTCAAACAAAATTTTATGCGTCGTAAACTCGTCTTCGCTAATTTTTCCAAGTGGGTAGCGGATGTTTTTCCATAACCTTTTATAATAGATTTTCCCCCAAGCGATAACTCCTGTAACTCTTTTTTTGCACCAGATTTCTTCAGGAGCCCACAATTTTATTTTGTTGGAATGTCGTTCTTGGGGTGTCTCTTCTGCTGGAAATTCTGAATAATTGCAGGCACACACATCAACATTTTGAGATACTGCCGTTTTATAAAGTTGATTCAGATACTCGCGGTGTACCCAGTCATCACTGTCAATAAATGTTATCCACTCGCTGTTGCTGTTTGCATTCGCCCAGTCGATCCCGGCGTTTCTTGCTGCTGAAAGACCTCCGTTTTCCTGGTGGATGACGTGGATCCTGGGATCCTTGTTTGCGTACTCATCGCATATTTCGCCGCATTTGTCGGGGGAACCGTCATCCACCAGAATAAGTTCAAAGTCTGAGAATGTCTGTGCAAGGATGCTGTCGATACACTGATTTATGTATTTCTCTACCTTGTAGACAGGTACGATTACTGAGATTTTCGGCATTCAGGCTAGTTGTTAAGCCACTTTTCAAATTCTTCGAGAGAGGGTTCGCCTCCGGTGAAGTCCTTGATCATTTCGTTTCCGGATTTGTTGCCGCCCAGTTTGAGGATCGTGTCTCTGTATTTGCCCATGATTTCGGTGTTCATGAGGCCTCCGTTCTTCATAATGTAGCCGTAAATATCCTTAACGATCGCGAGCGACCACATGTAGGTGTAGTAGTTCGACGTGTAGTTTACGAGGTGACCGAAGTTTTCGATTTGGTGAGTCTCTTCGTAGGATTTCCACGGTGAGAACTCTTTTTCAAGCTGCTTTTCGAAAGCGTGGTGGTCGAAGCCTTCCGGGTTCTGGAGGAAGAGTTCGAGCGAGAGCTTTGCAAGGTAAAGCTGTCTGGAAACATGAAGACCCTTTCCGAATTCATCCGATTTTTTCATCTTTTCGACAAGCTCAGTCGGAATCGGCTCGCCAGCGTCATTGGTCGCCCAAAGCTGAAGGATCGCCGGATCCCAGACATATTCTTCCATGAACTGCGAAGGTACCTCTACGAAATCGCGCTGGCAGTTTGTGCCTGCAAAGCGTACATACTTGTATTCACGGGCAAGGATCCCGTTGATGAGGTGTCCGAACTCGTGGAAAAGCGTCTGAACGTTGTCGTGGCTGATGTAGGATTTGCCGTTTACTGGCTCAGGGAAGTTGCCGACGATCGCCATTCTCGGAAGTCTGCCCTTGATGCCCTGAACGTTGGTGAACATCGCGAAGTGTTTGTACTTGTTCGGGCGCGGATAGAGGTCGAGTTCGAACTCGCCGATCTTTTCACCGTTTGAGTAAACGTCGAACGACATTACGCTTTCATGCCAAACGTCGTCTCTTTTCACCTTCTCGAACTTGAGTCCGAAGATCTTTTCGTTGACGATGAAAATGCCGTTGATGACCTTCTGCATTTCAAAATACTGCTCTGCCTCCTGCGGGTTGTAGCTGAACTTCTCCATGCGGACAAGGCGCGGGATGTAGAATCTGTCCCACGGTTCGACTTCAACATCATCTTTGCCGGTAAGCTGTTTTTTCTTGGCAAGAAGTATCTCTGCGTCGCGTTTAGCGTATTTCATCGAGATCGGGATGATCTTGTCTAGGAAATTTTTCGCTTTTTCCGGATTTTCGATCATCATTTTAGCTTCGGAAAGCTCTGCCCAGTTTTTGTAGCCGAGAAGTTTTGCGAATTTCGCCTTTGCCTTGAGGTAGTTTGCGAAAATTTCGGTGTTCTGCGGGAATGCGACATTCTGAGCAGTCATGTACATCTGCTTTCTGACATCTTCGTTATCCGCATATTCCATGATCGGGAAATAGTCCGGATAGTCGGTCGAAAGCATTATCATGCCGTTCTCGTCCTTCGGCTTTGCGTTTATAAAGCTCTCCGGCATACCTTTAAGCTGCTCGACTGTGAATTTAAGGACCTTTCTGTCCGCAGCGATGTTTGCGTTGAACTTCTGCTCAAGCTCTACAGCTTCTGCATTGGTCTTTTTGATTTCGGCACGGGTCGCATCATCTTTGTCTACGCCCGATCTTTTGAAGTCGTCGATAAGATCGCCGAGGAAGTGCTTGTCCTGATCGTCGAGAGCCGGATCGTCAGCCGGGATGGCAGCCGCGACTTTGTAAAGATCTGCATCGAGATTGATTTCGGTGACAAGCGACATGAGCTCGGATTCAGCAAGCATTGCCGCGTTTCTGATGCCCTCGTCCGGATGGTTCATCTCATAGATACCGATCTTTCCCCAGGTATCCTCGATGATGGTCTCAAACTTGTTGAAAAGCTGGAGTTTCTCGACAGAGGTCCTGCCTTCGGGGTTTGCCTTGATGTCGGCGATGGTCTCTTTTACAGCCTGAAAAGCTGTGCGGCACTCTGCCAGATATTTGTTGCCGAGCTCGCCGAAATCCTCTTTTTTCTCCTCCTGAGCCGGAGTCTGATCTGCCGGAGCCTGCTCCGCAGCCTGAGTCTCGACAGCATCCTTTTTTTCTTCCTGTTTCGGGGCATCACTTGTTGCGCAGGAACCTATAAAGGCGATACCTGCCGCGATCAATAAAGCCAACATTTTTCTCATTGTTTTTTCCTCCTGATGTTCTTTTATTAGGTAACCCTTAAAAATGCATTGATTGTAGGGTCCGCAGGTTTTTAGTCAAATTTTCGGCACTCAAAGTCGGCTGGCGGCACTAATTCTGTTGATTTTTACACCGCATCATATAAATAGTAGAGCTTTTAATTGTCATTAGCGGAGCTGAAAATGATGACTGCAAAAAAAGAGGCACTTTTAAAACTGTTTGACGGCTGGCAGGCGTGCGTCCCGGCCGATGTCATTCCGTATGCAAATGAAATCATAGAGAATATTACCGACGAAGAGATAGACGAATTTATGGAAAAATTCGAGAAAGCCGGTACTCACTGGGGTTTCTCCGAATCGTCCGACTTTGTGGACAAGACTGTCGGAAATGTCCTTAGAAAGCTTCTGACATGTTCTGTGAGCGGTCTCGAAAATTTGGAAAATGCCTTGAAATCGTTAAAAAATGCTGAGGCTTCCAAACTGATATTCGTCTCGAACCATCTCAGCTATTCCGATACGAACATCTTTCTGCTTGCACTGAAAGACACCTTCGAAAAATACGGTTTTGCGCACGATCTGACGGTTATTGCCGGTCCGAAGGTCTTTTCGCACCCGCTTCGCAAATTTGCGAGTATGCACTTCAACACGCTGCTTCTGATCCAGTCTCACAGCGTTTCGACAACGCAGGTCGAATACTCTGTCCGTGAGATCGCAAAGGCCGCTCTGCAGGTGCGTGACGACATCCGCGACCGTGTAAAGATCGTTTTCATCTTCCCTGAGGGCAGGCGTAGCCGTGACGGGCAGCTGCAGCAGTTCCTTCCCGGTGTTTACAAGCTGATCGATATCGACGAAAAGGCGATCGTCATGCCGGTGGCGATAACCGGAGGCGATCAGATGCTGCCGGTCTCCTATGCGGATCTCCGCTATGCAAACGCTTCAGTATCGCTCGGAAGTGCGGAGTATGTCGCTGATATCAATGCAAAAATCGAAAATCAGTCGAATATAAAACAGGAGTTCATGGACCACCTCGGCAGGCGGGTCGCATCTCTGCTGCCGGAATCGTTCCGCGGCTTCTATAAATGAGGTCAATATGCTTAAATTATTGAAAAAACTTTTTGTTTTGCTCGCGGTTTTAATGCTCTTTTCGTGCAATACCGATACAAAGCTGGTCTATCCCTCAGAGGATGTTATCAACCGCGTGACCGATTTTTATCTTCTTTCCGACAACGAGACGTTTCTGATCCTCAGCAGCGACATGAACAGAAGATATGACTTCGGCAGACTTGTCATGATGAAGATCGCCGAAAACGAAGAGGGCGGAAAGAGCATCAAGTTCGTCGATTCCGTTCTGGTTCCGGCGATTGCAGGGAAAATGGCGGTCAACGAGAGCGAAACGACGGTTTATGTCACGACGCGTGATGACCACGGTCTTGTCAGAGTAAGCATCAAGGGCGAACCCGGAGAATACCGGCTGGCATACGATGACGATACCGACGGCAACATCCCGAAGATACTTGAAACGAAAAAGGAGCCGTACGCCGTTATATGGCGAGAGGAGGATTCCATTCTTCTGGTTACGCACCTTCTGAACGGCGAACTTTCGATCGTTGACGGCAAAAAGTGGGAGGTGATCCAGGATACGAAGCTGAAATACGGTGTTACCGACATCCTTTTTGACGATGCCTCCGGATACTACATGACGAGCCACAGAAGCTCCGGGAACATTACTCTTATCGATCTTCACCGCGGGCTTGAGAACGAATATGTCGTCTCTACCAAAGAGATCTCGCTCGGGCTTCCAACCAAGGGGTTCGATATCCGCAGCCTGAAGAAATCGAGAGACGAAAATGTTTTTTACGCAGCGTTTCAGAACATCCCGGATGAAGACAACGACTACGAAGAGGATACCGCCCCGCAGCTCGTGACTTTTTCGCTTGAGAATAAAAAGACTAATATCATCAACACGTTCCCTCTGAACGGCGATCTCGGTGAGATCAGTGTCTTCCCCTACACGACCGGTTCTGAAGAGGAGGATACACTTTTTGAGGGCGAGCTGATCTTCATAGCGAATCCCAGCGAAAACAGGGTCAGGGTCTACGATCCGGCTAGAAATCAGGTCCTGAGGGAGATCTCTTACGGCAAAGATGACGAGTGCGAGCCCTATCAGCTCTATTCGAAGGCGCTCGGTGAAACATCGGGATACCTTTTTGTCTCCTGCTTCTCGCACGATCTGGTCTATGTCTACGAGGTCGATCTTTCAAACGAAAGTCTGTTAACTGAGATCGGGGCGTTGAAATGAAGGCTTTGCGCACAATTTTATTGCTGATCGTGCCTTGCTGCTTCATCTGGGGATGTTCAGGCAGCGGAAACAGCTATTTCTTCGAAAATCCGGTCGATGTCACGACTGTCGGAAATGTCGTCTGCAAAAACGGTTCGGTCTCATACATCGCATTTGTCACAGACAACACGAAAAAATACGGTGCCAGATTGATGGAGATCAGCGGCTGCGGGCGTAAAATCGATAAAAAATTCAAGGATGAACGCGATAAAAAAACAGGCGTCTACATCGGCGGAGTCGGAGTAAAATCGGATCTCTTCATAAAGGGCGGTGAGGCGTACATCGCTGTCGCCTCGTCAGGATATGTCGTTTCCGACCATTGGAAGGACGAAAAAGAGGAGGAGAAGCGGCTGCCGCAGCATAAAGGCAGGATCGCTCTCCGCCGTTTGACGAACCAGGTCGCGCACGAGCCGGATTCCAACCGCAGCTTCACGCTTGATTTCTATCCTGAAAATGTCAAGGCATATCTGAACGAGGGGTTTTTCTTCTCCGGCTCGGATCTCGGGAAGAGATTTATCGGCTTCGTGACTCCCGAAGGCGAGGGTGTAGTAAAGGAGATCACTTTCGACGTCTCCGACATCGTTGTCGTCAGCAGCAGGATCCTTGTTTTCGACAGGAACGACGGTTCGGTCTACACCGTCACGAAGGAACTCGAAACGGAGAAGGTCCGTACCTATGACAAGTTTGTTTCCGGCAGGATGTCCGGCATTTTCGACAAGCGCATCGTGTTTTTCAAGGGGCGCGAGCTCGAGATCTACAGCCCGTCGCTCGAACTGCTCAATTCGCTCGAGGCACCGGATGGTTTCGATATTTCGGCAGTCACCGACCTTGTTTATACTGAAAGCTACAATTACAGGCTTATGAAATCGGAGACAATGAGTGAACGTGTCGAGATTTATCACAACGACGAAACGTCGGATGACGATGAGCCTGAGGAGTCAGGAGAGACCCTGACCGACGGGATCGACTACGAAAACTGGGAGACCTCCGACGCCGTTTCCGGAAATGTGATTTTAGTCTCCTCGGCAAACGGCTTGATCATGGCGTACGACTTCGAGACTTCAGCCTGGCTGGCTCAGCCGTACGACGCTTCCGAGAAGTCTAACGACTACGCCAGACAGCTTCGCCCCTACATGAACAGCAGGTATGCGTTTTATCCTCAGAGTGAAGATGCTGACTCGGAAAACGGTGCGGTGCTCTACAGTGTCGAGGCGAGCCGCGGAACGCCGTTTGCAACGACCTACCGCTTTGTCTACGAGGGTATCTTCGAGGGCAGCAGCTCTCCTTCAGGCGTTTACGATGCCTCAGAAAACACGATAACGGATGAACGGGCGGACTTTACGGTTTTCGGGATCGATCCGGAGACGGACAGCGTCGTTCTTACGAGCCGTGTCCGCTCGGATGAGTGCGGTATCCCCGAAAATACGAGCGTTACGATGCAGATCGCGTCTGTTGACGGGCAGGTCCTGCACCTCGCGGCGGGCGAATACTCTTCTGAAATCGCGAACTGCTTCGGTGAGACTCTGGGGTACGCTATTTTTGCGAAGGAGAGGTATGCGGTTTCACGTGAAACAAACGCTGGCAGACTGTTCCTGGGCAGAGGTTCCGAGCTCGGTGCGGGTGAAACAGGGTTTTCCTATGAGGATGACTACGTAGGTGTTGCGATACGCCGCAGGGACGATGCCGTAGCAACGGAAAAGGAGACCTCTTTCTACTTCAAGATCAATCCGGGGATCCCGTACGTCGGCATCTCCTCTTCCGATATAATGAACGTGATGTCCAACCCTGCACCGATGCGTTTTGTAGCCTTTTCTACTCTCACGCGGCGTGTGATCGAGTACGATTTGTCGGATAATTCTGTTGTAAAGGTTTATAAATAGGAGGTTTTATATGAAATTTTCAAAAATTTTTGTACTTGCGGCAGTTCTTTTTTCATTTACGCTTTTTGCCGATGACGCAACGCAGATCGCGACGAAGATCCTTGGCAGATACAACGATATAAAGAGTTTTTCCACCAATTTCTCAAGAGTTTTTGTCCAGAGCTCGACGGGCAAGAAGACGACGGACGGCGGTACGATCTCCTTTATCGCTCCATCCGACATCCGCATGGATATCTTTGCCGACGGGAAGCTCTCCGAGCAGACCTTCGTAGACAACAGCAAGACGGTTTTGATCTACCACAGCAAAAAGAGTGCGCTTGTCAGAAAGTCGTCGAGCGAGGCAAGTGACTATCTTGTCTTTCTCAAAGGGCTGTCCGAGGTAGAAAAGAGATTCACGATCACTGATTCTACCGGCACGATCGAGAAGGCGAAAAAGACCGGGATGACGATCAAGCCCGGCTCCGAAATGTTGAAGCTTACGCCGAAAAATCCGATCCCGAATGTAAAATATATCTTCATTACTGCGATAAACGGCGAAATCGACAGCGTTATCATCATCGATCAGCTGAAAAACATAAACCAGTTCACATTTTCGGGCATCAAGCTCAATCCGGCGCTCGACAAAAAAAGCTTCGACTCCTCGATCCCGAAAGGTTTTGAGGTCTCCGACTTTTAATTTTCATCTCTTCTCGGAGAAATTTAATGAAACAGAAAATTCCGGTCGTCACATACAGAAAGGATTTATCTATTGCAAACATAAGCCTCTGCTTCCCGGGCGGGAGCTCGCTTGAGGACGATGAAACTCTCGGTTTCGCGCACTTTTGCGAGCACCTGGCATTCAAACTGAGACACGACGGCATGGGGATCGCCGATTACGTCGAGGGTTTGGGCGGTTCGAGCAACGCTTTCACTTCGAATGACGGCATTGTCTTTGACGTGACGGTCCGCAAAGATTTTGTCGCGCAGACTCTGAGGTTTCTTGAACAGATCTTTGCGAAGTCCTTTGAGACCATTTCCGATGCCGATTTCAACGAGGAGAAGAAGGTCGTTCTCGAGGAGAAGGCGATGTATGCCGACGATCCGATGGAGAATGTTTTCGAAGGGCTGATGCAGAACCTCTTCCCGTCGCATCCCTATGGCCACAAAATCGTCGGTGAGGAGAGGACTATCGAGCCTGCGACGAAGAGCCGGATCGCTGAGTTCTGGCACGAGCGTGTCTTTGCGAGACCGTTTCTGGTCGTTTCGGGCGGCTGCGACGAAGATCCTTCGTTCGAAGTCGATGTCGCCGGCGAAAAGCCCGATCCCCGACTCACTGAATGGACCGCGAAGAGCAGATTCCTGCTGGAGCATAACCAGAAGAAGCTGTACTTCTCGGCGGCCTGGAGGCTTCCGGCTCAATCGGGCAGGATCGATGCCTACCTGCGTATTATTTTTGCAATAATTTACGGGATCGACGGCAGCAGGATATACAACAGCCTTGTCTACGAAGATACGGTTTTTGACGAATACAACGTCTCTACAGTGAGTCAGCTCAGGGCATCTGTTTTTATTCAGACGGCGGTCATGCCTGCGAAAAATGTCCTGAAACGAATCCACAAGTGGGTAGCCATATGGAACAACTATGAATTTACGCAGGCGGAGGTGGCAAAAGCCCGTGAAACGCTCCTCAGCAACGAATATTTCAACTCAGAGGGGATCGGGAACAGACCTGAAATTATGGAAAAGAGCTTCCTTATCTACGGGGACAAGGACCGGCTCGACAGAGATTACTACTACGAATTTCTGCACATAACGGCGGCGGATCTTAACGAGTTCAAGAGAAAGTATCTCGGATTCGACAGCATGGTTTTCGGCGTTTCGAAGCCTAAGGGCTACAGGTTCGATATCAACTCGGTAACTCTCCCGAAGAATGAATCCGTAAAGCCTAAGGAGGAGCTTTTCGAGCTGAAAAAACGCGGGGTACGCGGCTTTGCAAGACCTCTCGACGACTCTGCTTTCATAACCGGCTATATCCTGAAAAAGAGCGGAGCCTTTATGAACTGGCGCAGGCTTTACGGTTCATTCAAACTTTTTCTGGATGTCTTGTGCAGTTCGGCTAAGGGGATGACCCGTGATGAAACCGAGTCGTTCCTAGATAAGTTCGGTATTTCGGTCTCGCCGATTTCTGGCAACAACGTCGGAGGGATAAAGTTCAAGGTCAGAGACAGTTTTGTCGATGAGGCTGCCGAGATAATCGGTAAAATTCTTGAAAATGAGATAAACGACGACGACTTCAGACAGGAGAAGCAGTATGCGCTTTCACACCTTTCGCTGCTCTGTGAGGAGCCCAGTTACCATATTTCAAAAGCTGTTTACAAGGAGCTTTTTGCCGGAACTCCCTATGAAGGTCTGCCGGCAGGGAGCTGCGAAAGCATCGAAAAGGTGACTCCCGAGATCGTCCGTGCGATCCGCAAAAACTTTATGACTCACGGGACATTTTCGGTGGCTCTCTCCGGCAATGCCGACAGCGAGATCCTTTCGAAAATCGTGAATGCGATCCCCGTTGAAGGTGTATCGAAGCCGGTTTGTTCCGAATACACCCTTCCCGAACTTGAGGAGAAGACTGTCAAAATACCGGTCGACGGTAAAAATCAGCTTTATCTCACACGGGCTTTCCGCGGACCTTCGCTCTACGACAGCGAATACGACCCGATAAGACTGCTCGAAAATTATCTGATAGGAGAGAAGTCACCGCTTTTTATCGAGCTCAGGGAGAAGCAGGGGCTTGTCTATACGATGGATGTTTCGGGAATGGCGGGGACCTTCGGCGGTTCCATAACCTTTTCTGCGATCACGAGCCCTCAGAAGCGTGACGACGTGATGGCGGCATTCGAGCATGTGATCAACGATCTGAAGAGCGGAAAGATCTACAAGGACAGGCTCGACGAGATCAAAAATATGATGGAGACTGGCTTCCTCGCCTCTCTGGTCAAGAGCAACTTCCATGCCTACAACATGGCTTTGGATGACGCTCTTTCGCTCGAAAAGGGGCTCTATCTCAGACAGCTTGAGATAATCCGCTCGATCACAGCCGAAAAGCTTGCCGAGACGGCGGAAAAGTGGCTGCGGAACGGTATCTGGATCATGGCTGGCGATGTTTCTTAACGGGATCATGCCTGAAAAGGGCGAACGGTGCGACACTCTTTCGGGTGATTTCGTGATATTTCAGCCGGAGGACGGGCAGCGCTACAGCACGGATGATTTTATGACGGCATGGCTTGCTGTAACTGAGTTTTGTGCACAGCCGCCGCTTCGTTTTTTAGATCTCGGGAGCGGGCTTTGCAGCGTCCCGATGATGGTTCTGTGGAAATTCCGGAACCTCTCCGGAATCGGCATAGAGCTTCGCCGAAACCGTTTCCTCCTTGCGCAGAAATCGCTTTCGGTCAACGGACTGACCGACAGATTCGAGCTGCTTCACGGCGATCTGCGCGGACTTTCGCTTGATGAAAAGTTCGAACTGATAACCTCTACTCCGCCGTATTACACGAAAGCCGAAGGGCTTTTGAGCGAAAACTGCGATAAGGCTGCGGCACGTTTCGAGCTCAACGGCAGCATCGAAAATTACTGCGAAGCTGCCTCGGAGCATCTTGCGGAGGGCGGCAGATTCATAACGGTCTACCCATACCTTTACCGCTCCAGAGTTTACGAGGCGGCAAGGCTTTTCGGCATGTTCCCGAGGAGGCGTGTCGATTTCCTCCCGCGGGAGGGGAAACCTCCGCTGATCTCGATCTTTTCGATCGGCTTCGGGAGTACTGATGAGCGGCTTGAACGGCTTACGATGCGGGATCCGTCGGGGAATCACACTGAAGAGTACAACAATGCAAGGATTTTATGCGGCTTTAAACCTAAAAGGTGAAAAAATGGACAAACAACCGAAGATATTGAAAGAGGAAATTGTCGCCGACATGAATGTTTTCAAGGTGGCAAAGGTCGATTTGGAATTCAACGGCAGAATGATGCACCACTCGGTCGTCAGGTTCTGCGGAACGGCGTCTGTGCTTCCTGTCACGAAGAGCGGGAAATTCCTTCTTGAAAGGCAGTTCAGAACACCGACAAACTCAGTTCTGATCGAGGTCCCGGCGGGTAAGACGGAAAAGGATGAGCCTGCCGAGGAGTGCATCAGACGCGAGATCGAGGAGGAGACTGGGTGTCGTGCTGCGGAGATCCGCGAAGTTTTCAAGGCTTACACGACCTGCGGATGCAGCGATGAGTTCATGCACTACTTTATCGCAAAGGTCGAGCCTCTGAGCGAGTCTGAGAGAGAGCATTTCCCCGATGAAGATGAGTCGATAAGTCTTTTCGAAGTGTCACCGGATGAGGCTGTCGGGATGATAAAACGCGGGGAGATAATCGACGCGAAGACTATAACCCTGATAGCTGCCTACAAGGCGGGAATGGCATGTTTTGAAGATTGAAATCGCAAAAATAATCTCCAACGGCTGCGGGATCGGCTGGGCGGACGGCGAAACATACTTCGTTCCCTTCACGATCGGTGGAGAAATAATCGAGCCGTTGGATTTTATTAAAGAAAAGAATCACAAAATCGTGACAGACTTCAGGCTTGAAAAGGCGTCCCGGTTTAGACGTGAACCCTTCTGCCGGCACTACGGGAGCTGCGGCGGATGTCTCTTTCAGCATATAGCCTACACAGAACAGCTCAGAGTCAAAAAGGAGATCTTGGAAGAGCTTTTCAGACAGAGCGGGATAAGGCTTGACGCGGAGATAGAGGTCTTTACCACCGGCGAATTCGGGATGCGTTCACGGACGAAGATCTTCGCCGAAAACGGCAGAGCCTGCTACAGGTCAAAAAAGTCGCAAAACCTAATACCGATCGACGTTTGCCCGATCCTGCACCCGATTTTTATGGATAAAATACATGAAGATGTCGTCAATCGCAGCGGCGATATCCAGTATGAATATTCGGCAGCCACGGGCGACTTCATGCCGGGCGGTAAATTTGTGCGCAAAATAGTGAACGGAAAGACTCTGAAAATATATGAAAACAGCTTTTTCCAGCCGTCAGAGGCTGCCGCAGAGCTGATGAGCGACAAACTTTCCGAAATACTGGACGAGTTTCGTCCGAAGACGGCCTACGACCTCTTCTGCGGCTGCGGACTATTCTCCGCAACATTGGTCGAAAATGGAGTCAGGACGAGCGGGGTGGAGATAGTGGAGAACGCGTGCAGAAGTTTTTCCGAAAATCTCGGCGGAAGAGCGAAAATAATAAAGATGGACGCCTACAAGCTGAATGCCCTGAAAAAAGTAGATCTTATCGTCGCTGATCCTCCGCGAAACGGGCTTGGACCCAAGCTTTCGGAACTCGTCTGCAGAAGTACGGGCAGTGTTGTTTACATCGCCTGCGAGCCTCCGAATTTCGTCCGTGACCTTCATGTCTTTATGAATAACGGTTTTAAGATCAGGAAGCTTTTTCTGTTCGACATCTTTCCTGATACGCCGCACTTCGAGACGTTTGCCTTTTTGGAACTGTAGATATGTGAAAGACACTGAGATTTTATGGAAATCGTAATTCTTATCGTGGTGATCCCTTTTGTCTGGCTTCTTTTTAGAAAAGTCGGAACTCCGCTGTGGGCTTCGTTGATTGTTACGACAATTTTGGAAATAGTGAATGAAACTGTTTTGACCGGTGGTGGAACTTTTTATCCGGAAATCCTGATCCCGTTTCCGTTTTTCAAATTTCCGGTCCTGATCGTTCTGCTTGGCTGTTTTTATTCGGGTGTCATAAATTTTGCTGCTTTGAAAGTATCAGGATTTTTTGCCAATAAATATTTGTCTGCCTTTGCATTTCTGCTTTCTGTCGCTTTGATGAATCTCCTTTCGATACTTGTAGAAAGTATCGGAATTTATACCGGATATTGGGTGCATAATGGAGCTGCCGGTGTATCTGCGGTTTATTTCCCTGTTCCAGTCTATATTTATTACCTTTTTATTGTTGTTTCAGCTTCGGTTTTTATTGTTTCCGGTTTTTTTCGTAAAAAAACTTAGTATCGCAGCTGATCAGCTTGAAAAGAGTGCTTCCTTCGCTGTTTTCAGCTATTTTTATTAGACATGGGGATTTTTCCAGATCATCCAAAGAAAGAGTATCGGTTCTTGTTTTCATAAATTCATGCCAAACTATGAAATTTATGCCGGATTTTCTTAAAAGCGTAAATGACTCGGGATCCGGCAGAGTGTTGATGTAATATTGAAAAATTATGCGGGGAGTCGGAAAATATCCGTTCAGACCATTCACTGAATCGATTTTGTGACTGTTCTGCCAGTTCGTATAGATGACTTCCCGGTTGTATTGAAAAATGTCGTCCCATGAATCTGTGAATATCCCAGTATCCGAAACGGACAGCCTGGTATTTTCACCGCTTTTATTTTTATGGATAAAATCTTTCGGCTTCTTGAATTTTTTCATCTCTTCTGCGTCAAATTTGACGGACATTTCGGCAGGAAGTTCCAGAATCAGCGGCTGCCTGATATTCTGCTGCTTTACTGTTTCATAAATTTCCGGAACTTTTTCTGTGATTGCTGCATCAAAACCTTTGATTGGAAAGGGGACGTTTTCAAGAATCTGAATTACAAAGAATGCAATGATTACAAGATGCTGTTTTTGGGTCTTTTGACAGATCTTTTCAAAAGAAAGCGCCGCCGAAACAGAGACGGCGAATAAAAATATGAAATATGCCCTGACGGGTACACGGATAAATTTCAAAACCGGAATCGGCTTGTAGAAAATATAGAGCGGAGAATAAAAAACCTCTTTGAAATTGAACATAAAGACCGGACCGCACGCGAAAAATACGCTGGTAACGGCAAGAAGTGCGAACAAAATCCGGTTTTTGCTGTTCCATTTGAACATCGAATATCCGAAAAGAGCGAGTGCAAGCAGCCCGATGAAGTTGTAATGCTGGACAAGACCCCATGTCATAGTTCTTCCGGCAAGTTCTCCGAGGTTCGGATAAATCAGGTTGTCGGGCAGGACCAAAAGCATGTTGACAAGATTGAAACTCAACATCTTTGTTGTGTAAAAAACGTTGATGACCGCATCAAAATCAAGACCGTAGAGCGTATGAAGGTAGTAGAAAAAATTCGGAGCAGCGACTATGAAAGCTGTCAGAATGTAAAGAGAAAAAAGTTTTATGCTTACGCCTGTTTTCAAGCCGTTTTTCTTTGCCGACCAGAAAAAGAGGATGAAAATCATAAGAAACTGATAGAAAAATACATAGAACGAAAAATATATTTCCAGACCAGCCAAGATGCTTGAAAATATTAGATGTTTATTCTTATTCTCTGCAAAGTAGCGGCATATCTGATGAAGTGCCAGAGCCGGAATGAAATAAAAAATTATTACAGAATCATCGATATGGGCAAAAATCATATTGCTACACGAAAAACAGAATCCGGCAAAAAGCTGTGCAGGAAAAAAACGGGTGAAATTACTTGAAAAAATAAATATGCCGAAAGCCGTGAGGGACAAAATCGTGAGAATGAAAAGATAATTCACCCAGTAATCCGGCAGGCCGAAAATTTTGAAAAGAATGATCATCAGCTGCATTCCGGGAGCAGATTCTCCGTATGCGAGCGGATTTTCTGCCGGAAACATCACCCTGCCGACGTTTTCACCTGTGAAAAACGATTTGATAATTTCGAGAGTCCGCGCGGAATAAGTCAGTGCAAGCCATGAATCACAGTTGCTCGGAACCTCCTTTTTCAAAGGCAGCTGTAGAAAAAGGAGCGCAAAAAAGACGAAATAAAAAAGCAGAGCGAAATGTTTTTGCCGGCGGTTTGTCAAAATAGACCCCAAATGCCTCGATAAAAGAGACGTGTCAGTATACGTCTACGCTGAAAAGTACTATATCCTGTTTTCTGCAAAAAGCGAACTCTAAGCATGGACAATTGCCGGCTTTAGAGCCTTAAGGATTATTTTGCAAAAAAAAATTTTCTACTATAATTCCAAGTTATTGTGTTTATTTGAGGCGTTTTTTGTACAACGACAGGATCCGCGGACTCGGTT
>JAGAAT010000059.1 GCA_017615095.1 bacterium | reverse complement strand
TGCGAAAAAAAGCGCCGCAAGGAGAGTGAACACGATTTTTTTCATAAAACCCCTCATTAAATAATAAGCGCCGTATCCTATTTTTTTTTGGATTTAATGCAAAGAGAAAGATTCCCTCTTTTTGTTGAAATAAAAAAAAGTGCGGCTAAACTCTCCCCGCGTTTGTAACTTTGCTTTTTTTTATTTTTTAGGAGGAAACATGAAAAAAGTAACAATCATTATGGCAGTTCTTCTCGCAGCATTCTTCTTCGTAAGCTGCGGCGGAGACGAAGGTGACGATGAAGGTGCAGGCGGATCCTGCACGGTAGAGGGCGCATTCCAGTGCTCAGGCAACACAGTACAGATTTCCCAGCAGTGCCAGAACGGCACATGGATCAACTTCCAGCAGTGCCAGAACGGCTGCAACACTGCAACAGGTAAGTGCAATGAAGGCGGCAACGGCGGTTCCGACACAGGTTCTACAGAGCCGACAGACACAGGTTCTACCGAACCGACAGATACAGGTGATACCGGTACCCCGGATACAGGCGACACGCAGCAGTCCGGCGGCACCGACACATGCGTTGAAATCTATCAGTGTGTTGCAGATTGCACCGATCAGACTTGTTTCGATGCCTGCATCGCAAACGGAACTCAGGCAGATCAGAATCTTTTCGTCGCAATGTACAGCTGTTGGAGCAACAACTGCGCTAATGCATCGACCAGCGATGAGTTCACAGAGTGCGCAAAGGCTAACTGCCTGAACGAGACTGAAGCTTGCGGTCTTGGATTCCCGGAAGAGGGTAACCCCGCTTATCCGGCTCCCTATGGTCACATGGATGTCAATGTAGGTGCTTCATACATCATCACAAACGAGAGCTCGCTTGATCAGAGCATGGTAACGATGTCTTATTTCGCAACAGGCAACATCGGCAACGGTACACTCCAGCCGGCAGGCGCTCAGGGTGCTTACTACTATGCAATGCATCAGGGCACTTATGTAGGAGTTGTTCAGTCTCCGTTTGCAAACAACGGTCAGACTGTTCTCAATCCTGTCGTTATGATGCAGTTTGCTGACACTATCGCTCCCGGATCGGTTTCAGCTGGTCTGACTCAGAGTGACGATGTAATCATTCTCATTTTTGACAGCGATTCTCAGGGCAACACTACTTGCTACCACGGTTTTGCTGTCGGAAACCTTACTGTCAACAGCATCAACCTTGCGGCTGGCGCATCAGGCAGCATCTCGATCAGCGGTTCTCAGCTTGAGATCTACAGCTCGGAGAATGCTCCTCTCTATGGCGGAAACATCACTTCCGATCTTAACAGCCCGCAGAATCCTTGGGTTCCGTGCGCAGCTCAATAAGCTGAAAAACGAATTTCAGTTCAGCCCCTCTCCGGAGGGGCTTTTTTTTTGCTTTCAGATCCCGGCAGCTCCTGAAGCCGGACGATTTAGGTTTTTTTCTTTATTTTCTTTGAAAAATTGGCAAAAATCGCTGAACCGTTCGTGGGTGTTTTTGAGTTTTTGCTTTAGGAGCGTTCAATGACAGTACAGCGTGAAAAGATCAGCGTACCATTCAAACAGGCAGTTCAGATGCTTGTTCCGTATTGCAAATCAAAGATTTGGGAGCAGATAACGGCAGTTCTGCCGATCGTTCTCTATTTGATTTTCTTCCAGTCGATCGTTTTGGGGCTTTCGATCGCCGAGTCCGGGACCATCGCGGTCGGGATCGGTCTTGTCGTTTTAGGTCTTGCGTTTTTCATGGAGGGTCTGCTTCTCGGGATCATGCCTCTCGGCGAGATCCTGGGTATCAAGCTGCCTCTTAAGAGCGGGCTCGTGGTTCTGATCGCATTCAGTTTCGTCCTCGGTTTCGGTGCGACATATGCCGAACCTTCGATCGGGATCCTGAAGGCGAGCGGCTCCTTCATCAAGCCGTGGGATGCGCCTCTGCTCTTTGTCCTGCTGAACCAGTATTCCGAATATCTGGTCGCTTTTGTCGGGATCGGTGTCGGTTTCTCGGTAGTTGCCGGAATGATGCGCTTCATGAAGTCGATTTCGCTCAAGCCGTTCATCTATATTGTCATTTCACTTACGCTTCTTGTTTCGCTTTGGGGCGTTTTTGATAAAAACATCTTTTATATCACTGGTTTGGCATGGGACTGCGGCGCCGTTACCACCGGTCCTGTCACTGTTCCGCTCGTGCTTGCGCTCGGTATCGGAATCTGCCGTTCGGTAGGCGGTGAAGACAGCGGTTCGATGGGATTCGGTGTCGTCACGCTTGCCAGTGCATTCCCGATCCTGGCTGTCATGCTGCTCGGTTTCGCGCTCAACACGAAGGTGCCCGAACCGATGTCGAAGGCGGAGTTCTTCAGTGAAGCCAACAAGGCAGCGGCTGTCTTTGTAGCCGGCGGAGAAGAGCTTTACGAGAGCCTGAAAAACGATACGGGCGACCCAACGGACAAGGTACAGCAGGCGATCAACCTGCTCTCGGTCACTACCGAGAAGTTCATTGATGCGGCGCGTGCGATTCTTCCGCTGACGCTGCTCCTCCTTCTCGTCTTCATCTTCATCCTGCGCGAAAAACTGCCGAAAAAGGATGAGATCTTCTTCGGTATTTTTATCTCCATCATAGGACTGGGGCTCTTCGGTATCAGTATGGATTTCGGTCTGAAAAAGATCGGCGACCAGGTCGGTTCGAGACTTCCGGCATCGTTCAGCGCGATAGAGATCCGCGAAGAGGGCGAGACGATCTACAACTTCGACGAGAAGGTCGTCCAGACCTCGATCGACGAGAGCGGCCAGACCTCGCAGTTCTTCTTCAAGAACGATAAAAACATGACCTACAAAGCTGTTCCGTATCACAGCGAAAACTTCGATGCGAAGAAAAAAACATACAACTACATTCCGAAAATCGGACCTCTCTTCGGTGAGAACGGCGGTATCGGAGGCGTTCTGGTCGTCATCCTCTTTGCCTTCATCATGGGTTACGGTGCAACACTCGCCGAGCCTGCGCTGAACGCTCTCGGAATGAAGGCGGAAGAGCTCTCCGTCGGTACCTTCAAAAAGGCAACTCTGATCCATTCGGTCGCTGCCGGCGTAGGCTGCGGGATCGCTCTCGGAGTCGCCAAGATCATCTGGAACCTGCCGATAATCTGGATGCTCGTTCCTGCCTATGTGGTCCTGCTGTTCCTGACCAAGATTTCGGATGAACAGTTCGTGAATATCAGCTGGGACAGCGCCGGCGTCACTACCGGACCGATCACGGTCCCGCTTGTCCTCGCGCTCGGACTCGGTCTCGGCGGTCAGGTCGAGGGTGTTATCGAAGGCTTCGGGATCCTGAGCATGGCGTCGGCCTGCCCGATCCTTGCAGTGCTTGTTTCGGGACTCATCTCAAAGAGGAAATCTAGAAGTATTCTTGCAGCACAGGGAGGCACAAATGAAAGTCACTGAAATCTCTAAATTTACATGCAGCGTCTATAAGTTCGTCGCTCCGCTCGTGCTGGATGCATTGAAGGAAAACAATATCGATTACTACGTCCTTCAGCGTGCGAGATCTGTCATCGCCACGAACAAGCGCAAGGGACTTTTCAACGGCGATATTGCCGAGCTCGAGGTCGAAACATACCACTTTTACACCGATCCGAAGGATGAAAAGCCGGTTTACGACTCCGTTGTCGCAAAGGCGGGTCTCAACCAGGAGGGGCGCGGTTCCCTCTGTGTCGAGACGGCAATCCTGATCGAGGGCGAAGAGGATAATTCGAACGTCAGTTCGCTCGATTTCACGGTCAAGTCCGAATCGACGGATTTCACCGGTGTTTACGCCATCACCCAGCGCGGACGCGGCAATGACCTTGCAAGGATCGCGATCAACAACGGTTCGTGCGTACCGTACGTTTTCCATGGCAAGGGCGGCGGTATCCGTGACAGGATGGGGCTCATCCGCATCACGATCCCTGCCGAAAAGGAGATGCTCAACATCGTAGTCGCCGAGCATAACGGCAACGGTCTGATGAACCTCCTGATCGACGGCGGTCAGCTCGACAGACCAGGAATGGGCTTCATTTTCACCTATCCGGTCAAACGGGCGCTGATGGACAGAAAGAGCACCCTCACGGTAAAGTCGGCAGCCAGCATCGGTCAGATAGTCGCGGCGATCGACGAACTCAAAAACAGCACTGAATGGCGTAAAAAAAGCTATATTTCCGCGGATTTGCCGGAAAGACGCTACTTCGAGAACCTTGAAAACATCATGCTGATCTGCGACGATACCCAGGCAGAGGCGATGCTTCAGGCGGCTATGGATGCCGGCGCGAGCGGCGCAACGATCTCGACTTGCAGGAGCTTCAGCGTCCAGAAGGATCAGAACACCACCTCCCAGAAGGCTGTCGAGATCTCCGATATGGTCGTCGGGACCAACCAGAAGAAGGATATCATCAGCGCAGTGATGGAAAAGGGCTTTTTCGGCAAGGAGATCAACGGAAGGATCATCGTCAAGAAGAGCAACCTCGCCTTCTCTTATGTCGGCAAGAAAAAGTAACTGGAGTCGAATATGAAAAAAATCTCAATAATTTCAGCTTTTTTTGCTCTTGCTTTCCTGGTTTCGTGCGGCTCGAAGGTCAATTTTGACGGATTTTCCGACAAAAATTTCATCGAGTGCATAAAGAAGACCGACAAGAAGCTCGAGGAGATCACCGAGCTCAACTGCGCCAACACGGAGCAGTCGCTCAAGGACAACCCGTTCGGCGAGACGCTGATCTACAATATCGCCGGCGCGGAAAAGCTCGTGAACCTCAGGAAGCTTGACCTCAAAAAGAACAAAATCGAGGATATTTCTCCGCTTTCGGGGCTCACTTCGCTAGAGTATCTCGACCTCGGCGAAAACGAGATCCGTTCGATGTATCCGCTGGAACACCTGACGAATCTGACCTACCTCTGTCTCGACAAAAACTACATCGGCGATATGCGTCCGGTGAAGGATATGACGAAACTCGAAACTCTCGATGTCAGCAGGAACGGCATCCAGGGAATGGCGGATTTCTCAAAGCTCAGGAATTTGAAGCGGCTCGAGCTCAACAGCAACAGGATCAGCGATATAACCCAGCTCTCGGATCTGACTTCGCTTGAGTATCTGTCGCTGAACGACAACGCTGTCATCGAGATCTATCCGCTCCAGCCTCTCCAGAAGCTGAAGGTTTTGAAGCTGAACATCAACCGTATCGACGTGATACTGGTCCTCGGCAAGCTCATGGCGCTTGAAGAGCTTTACATGCAGGACAACCAGCTTCGCGACCTTGCTCCGATCGCCGAACATCCGAAGCTCAAAATTGTCGATGTCGAGATGAATTCCATCTATTCGTTCGACAATGTTGCCGGTCTGGAGGCGAGAGGCTGCAAAATTCTCGGGAAAAAAGTTCAGTCCAAGTGAGTTTTTTGCTTGATTTAGTGAGTTTTTCTATCCTTTATTTTGACTTTGGAAGGAGAGTCTCTAAAATTTACCGTTTTTATGGATTCGTTTTATTTGGAGGATGTAACAGATGAAAAGAACATTGGTGCTGATGTTGCTCTCTCTGGCAATCGCAATGCTCGTATCATGCAACAGCTATGATATCGAGGGAAAGCCCGAGATAGCATCTAACCCTGCAAAGAAAGTATTCGCCTTCTATCCGTGGGAGGAGGAATCGGCCGGCGGTAACAGCGGCGACACGACTGCTCCGGACCCGGCAGACACCGGAGACACTGCAACTGATACCGGCGACACGGCGGCAGACACGGGTGATACCTCAGCAGACACAGGTGATACCTCGGAAAACACAGACGACACCGAAGAGGGTGTGATCGTTGTAAAGGCTGCGGCTGTTCCGGATGTTGTTACCGAAGAGTTCGATATTTACAACCGCGGTGTTACGGGTGAGCTCAAAATCAGAAAGATCAACCTGATCGACCCGAACGGCAACCTGATCGAATCGCTTGATAATGAGACCTACAAAAATCTTTTCAAAATCCAGATCCAGAGGGTTTCCCAGGACGGTATCGCGGCAGAAGGCTGGACCGACAAGCTTCTGGTTTTCGACAATATGGCTGCTGAAGAGGGCTCGAAAATCGCTTCTCTCTGCCCGCTTGATCTCGCTTCCGAGGCAAGAAAGTGCAAGAGCGGTTTTGATGAGACCAAATACAACTCTCAGTTCAAGATCAAGATCAACTACGACAAGGCTGCTGCAACGAAGCTCAAAAACGAGGGAATCTCAGAAGAGTACAGGACCAGCGGTGATTTCTCGATCGAGATCTGCACGAACGATCCTACAAAAGAAAAATCTGATACCTGCGGCGACAGCTCTACAAGCTACAGGATCCAGATCACAAGACAGCCTGCGAAACCGCCAAAACCGATAATCCACGTCGGTTTCGAGTATCCGATCGCAAAGCCGATGTCTTACAGAAACATTTACGATCCGGTTCAGATGAACCTTAAAGATACCTGCGTATCCGATCCGAACGCTCCGACAGAGTGCCTTGCTGACTGGAAGAGCAGATACTACATCAGATACAAATGGGAAATGAAGGAGTCGCCGACTCCCCTTATGCCGCAGTCTCAGCTTGTTCTTACCGACGCGACAAGTGCATCCGCAGGTCAGTGGCTCCCGGATGACGGCAACAAGGACAACCCGAAGAGAGCGTCATTCACAGGCGTTATGATCACGCCCAGAAGATATGACACTCCGAACGAGACCTACGATGCTTCGAAGTGCTCCAGCGAGTGCGGCGAAGAGCCGACCTGCAACGAAGAGACTGACAAGTATTGTTTCATGAAGATCTCTGAATACCTCGGCTGCCGCCAGAAATACTGCGAGCGCAACCGCACGAAGTACTACAAGGTCAACATTCAGGCTGAAACAGTCGATAAGGAGACGGATCTTGTCAGCGACACGACAGACATCACTGTCATCCCGAAGATCATCCCGCAGGCTCGTGTCGTTGCACAGCTTACCTGGAAACAGGGTTTCAGATCGAAGGCTGAGTCCGACACCAAAGAGGGCGTAGCTATCGACCTTGATATCCACATGATCAAGAGAAACAGCCTTGAAGCTGCCAGCCTCGGACTGGTAGAGAAGGAAGGTCTTCTCGGTACAAGTCAGAGGAACAATGATGCAACTGCCGAGTGTTCGGTAGGCGATATCTCTTCCAAACCTGAATGCGAGAAATACTGGCGTCACGATGACTGCTCCTTCGCGGATCAGGGTATCGTTACTTCAGAGATCGCGCAGGATGCAACGATCCAGTGGTACGCTTCGCTCGATATCGATAACATCTGGGGCGGAAACAACTACGAAACTCCTGAGACCATCGGTCTTGGTCCGATCACCGATTCTGACAACAACGGTATTCCGGATGTCAATCCGCTTGACGATCAGTATCTTGTCGTTGTCGGCTATGTCGGCTGTACATCAAAATACAGTGACGGTGTCGACCGCTGCGATGAGAACTATACCGGTGACGACAGAGCTTATGAAGTCGATGCGAAAGTCGAGATCCTGCTTGACGGTGACGAGGCTCCGAGAGTCAATCAGAACTTTGACAACGACAAGTATGCTGACACGACGAAGAGCTTCAAGATCAAATACAACGAGTGGAAGATCCTTGCTGTTGTAAAGTGGGATTCAAAGCTTCCTTCGCCCGAGACCAACACTCTCTATCCGGGCAACGCGATCGTTTCCGACGAGACAATGACGATCACGTCGGGCAACGCAGAGGCTATTTCGGTCAACCCGAAGAGCTATCCGAAGTGCTACTTCGATAACTCCGATGCTGTTCTTGTTCCGATTTGGGATGCGGATAAATACAAATCTTTTGTTGAGACGGCCGGTGATAACGCTACGCCGATCGCTCTTAAACCTTGTGAATAAATCCGTCAGTTCGTTTTAACTTCTCTTTTAAAATCACACAGAATCTTTAATCTTCATTGACTGAGCCAGTTTGAACTCTCTTTTTTTT
>JAGAAT010000058.1 GCA_017615095.1 bacterium | reverse complement strand
GTTTTACCGGGATCCTGAGGAAATATTTGTCATTATCAAAATAGATGAAGATATGACTCTCGTTCACAGACACCCCGTCGAGTTCGATTATCCGGTCATGTTCCGGATCGATTTCGCCGAATGGATCCTGCACACTTCCCAGATTCGTGGAATTGCTGCAGGCAAGCAGCAAAAGCACCGAAAGCGCCGTTATGATCGCAAGAAATCCGTGTTTCATGGTCTCCTCCGCAATATTGAAAATTTGTAAAACACACGCCCTGAACAGCTTATGATACCTGTACTCAGAAAAAATACCAGCCGGCTTTTACAAAAAAATTTCAGATATTTCAGATATTTTTAAAGAAAGAAAGACTTACTGGACGATGAAGAATTCGACACGCCTGTTCTTCGCCTTCTCGAGTTCGCTGTCATCGGTCGAAACAGGCTCCTTCGAGCCGATGTTTTTGATTATGATGCGTTTAGCCTCGATCCCGCTCTTAACCAGGATCGCCTTTACCGCCTGAGCACGCTTCATCGCCATATCCGGGCTTTCGTGCTTGTCGATGTGCGCCTCTATCCTTATTTTAAGAGTGAAGTTGTTCGTCAGGATCAGAGCGATCTTTTCGATGTCGACCGGATCTTTGATGTAATCCGAGTTGTGCATGAAGCGGACGACGACCTGAAGCCTTTCGCCTGTCTTTTCGGGCGGAGCCGGAAGCGTCCTGGTATCAGACTGCGCAACAGCCTTCTGCTCCGGCGTAGGCGCCTGTTTTTTCTCAGATTCGAGATTTATGACCTGTTTTTTCTGAGAGGCGTTGTCCTGCTTTTTTACCTCCTGTTTTTCACCCGTTGCGACGCGGTTCATAACCTCTTCGTCCGTCTTTTTCGGGAGCGGAGCCGACATGTTCCAGGTGAAACCGACGTAGAGACGGTACTTCGGAACGCCTACAGCCTGACCGAAACCGCCGAATGCACCCGCTACGACATTGAGATTAACCGGAGTCTTCACACGGACGCCGCCGCCGAACTCGATATAGTCGACAGCCTTGTTGTCGAACGGATCGGCAATAGAGGTCGCCGAACGGAATTCTGCGTTCACGTCAAGCAGTTTTTCGATAGCATGGACGTTCAGACCGAGGTCGAGACCGAATTCGTCATCGAACTTGGAAACGCCGAAAGTCTGCTTCGGCAGAAGGTGATAGTATAGGTTAGCAGAAAAATCGACCCACTTCGAAGCCGTACCGATGGCTAAAGCAGGTCTGAAGGTGAACTGCCTGCTGCCGAGGACAGCATCGATCTGCTTTCCTGTCGGAGCCGAAACCTCCGTTACGACCGACATCGCAATGAGACCGTCCCTGATGTTGAAAAGCTGGAAGCGCGGAACGAGCCTGAGGTCACCGACACCGCCGGCTGTTATCGAACCGGAATTATTGTTCCACCCGTCGCCGTTCTGGAAGAGCACGACCGGGAGCGAAACTCCGAGGTCGAACCACTTTACGAAGCTGTAGAAGAACGAAACATCGGCAGTGAGCTGGTTTTTGACTACGCTGCGGTGCGACCCGTCGCTGTTCGAAAGCAGGATCGGCTTGTGCTGGTAGTTCATAATGAAGCCGACGCCGAGAAGACCGTCTTCGAGACCGGAACCGCCGTAAACCGTCAGAAAACCGTCGTCAAAAGGCGAAGTTTTGAACTTGTTGCTGTCTATTGCGAAACCATCGGCATAAAGCACATTCAGGCTTGCTAGGATGACGATGGATAAAAGCAGTTTACCCAGTTTGATTTTCATATAACACCTCGCAGTTCACAAAAAAAGCGGTAGATTATAGTGATTGTCAACACAAATACAAAAATCATCAGTTGAAAAAACGGTAGTGCGGATGATTCGACATCGCAAGCATCTCTGTATCGCCGCCGGAATCGCCGTAGGCATAGATATCGGTATAGCTGTCTACATCGTAGCGTTCGCGGACACGGGCGACCTTTTCCGCTTTTTTGCAGTTTTTTCCCGCGATTTTTCCGGTATAGAGACCGTCGACGACCTCAAGGCGCGTTGCGATAAGGTTGATCCCGAACTCCTCGGTGAACGGGCGCAGCCAGTCTTCGGGGGAGGCAGAAACAAGTGAAACATCGGCACCTTCGGCAAGGTGTCTTTTTATCGCGTCGGCAGCCGTCTGCTTGACTATCGGACGGATGACCGAAGCATAAAAATCCTTCGCGACGGAGTCGAACTTCTCACGCGTCCAGCCACGGATCATAAGCTTCAGAAAAGCCTCCTTCATCGTTACGAGAGGGCAGAGCCCGAGCATGTAGGCGACAACATACGGAAATGTCAGGATGAAAATCAGGATCGACCTGCCGCGTCCGCAGGCGAAGAACATGAACGGAACAAAGCTGTCCTTGGTCGTTATAGTTCCGTCGAAATCAAAAAGCGCAAGAGTTTTTTTCGGTTGCACGAGATCCTCCAAGTCATTAAATTCGCTCCGTTATTACCACAAAAAATCAAAAAAATTCACTTTTTTGGCAAAAATTCGACAACTGCGGTCAGGACAGGCGCAGAAGAGACTATATCACAACAAAAAAATTGACTTTTCGGCAAAAACCGCTATAAACCGCGCCCGTGAAATTGGGTTCACGGTTTTTTGGGGGGTGCAGCTCCTGATTGTGGGGAGTGTGTGCTTTGTCTTTGGGGCATCGTCAAGCGGTAAGACACCAGATTTTGGTTCTGGCATCCGG
>JAGAAT010000057.1 GCA_017615095.1 bacterium | reverse complement strand
GTAATAATCTCCTTTGCAAACGGCGGAATAACATCTCCATACCTTTATGTAATCATCATAAACATTATCTATTCCGGGATCCTGATGAGGGAAAAGGGCGTTGTGATTACAACTCTTTATGCTTCTGTGCTGCTTGCACTGCAATATTTCGTGGTTAAGTTTTCCCTTCTGCCTTTTTTGTCCGAATCTGTGGTTAGAAACTACGATGTTCCGTGGGAGAGCTACTTCTCGAGGCTGTTCACCTACATGCTCTTTTTCACCTTCACGGGTGTCGTTTCCGCGAGGATCACCAAAAATCTTCACAGCGCCAACGAAGAGCTTTTAGCCAAGACGCAGCAGAGCAAGGAGATGGAGCGCCATTTCCTCGCCATTTTTTCGAACATCAGCATGGGGTTTTTGATCTTTGAAAACGGGATCCGCAAATATTCAAACAGTTACGCCGAGCAGTTCGAGCCGCTTCTCGACCGATTCATCAGGGATGTGGGGAATTCTGACCCGAGTATCGGAAAATGGGAGGAGCGGAAGGTCGGCGACAAGGTCTTTTCCTACACCGTGATGCCCTACACGACAAATCAGCAGGTTATCATCTTCTCAGATGTCACAGAGATCCGCCGGGAGGAGGAGAATGTCGAGCTCAATGACCGGCTTGCTTCGATCGGAAAGCTTACCGCTTCGATTGCCCACGAGATCAAAAACCCGCTTACGAGTCTTATCGGCGCGAGCGACATCATGTGCGGCGAAATAAAGGCTATTCAGCCGGATTCGACGGAGATGGACGAGCTGATTACGATCATCCGGCGTGAAGGCAACCGCGTGAAAACACTGTTGGATTCACTTTTCCGCTACACAGAGGAGACTAAGTATACCATCACGATGTGCACGCCGTGCAATGTTTTGCACGAGGTCGTCGATGCTTTCAAACTTGGTCATCCCGAAATAAAAATTGAGTGCACGGGTGAGGATGAATCGGAGATCCTCGGCGATTCCGAGAAGCTTCGCGAGGTCTACTGGAACATTCTCACGAACAGCGCTGAGGCTATGTCGGATGTCGGCGAAATCACTATCGTTTCCGAACGCAAGGGCAATTCGCTCATTATGACATTCGATGATACCGGACCAGGCTTCAGCGAGCGCAGCATCGCAAGGGTTTTCGACCCGTTTTATTCTACGAAAAAGCGCGGAACTGGTCTGGGGCTGGCACTGGTTTACCGGATCGTTACGAAACACGGCGGTTCCGTAAAGGCTATGAACACCGAACGCGGAGCCAGAATTGTTGTTGAATTTCTTGTCAAAGAGAAAGCTGAGTAAGGGGTTGATTTTTGGAGACTGAACAAGAGAAAACCAAGGTTTTGGTTGCTGACGACGAGCTGAGTATGCGTCAGTTTTTGCAGATCCTGCTGCGCCGCGAAGGTTACGAGGTTGTTACGGCAGAGAACGGAAGGGTTGCTCTTCAAAAGGCAAAGAAGACAAAATTTGCAGTTATTCTGATGGATTACAATATGCCTGAGGCTATCGACGGAATAGATCTGCTTCATGAGCTGACATATATCTCTCCGAAGTCTCAAATCATTGTTATCACGGCCTATGCCTCGACAGAACAGGCGATAAAATCGCTTGAACTGGGTGCAGTCGATTATGTGAGCAAGCCTTTCAACGTCGCGGAGATACGGGATCTGGTACGCAAGTGTGTCGAAACCGCCAGGAAGGATGATGCCGCGAAAGAGCAGAGCACTTCCCAGCGTTCGATAACTCCCCAGCCTGAAAAAAGTGTAGCCGTGAAGAGCGAGGTTATTGCCGAAAGTCCGGCGATGAAGCACATTTTCGGTCTTGCTGCCCGCATCGCTGCGACGGACAGTACGGTTCTTCTGACCGGCGAGAGCGGTACAGGAAAGGAGGTCGTTGCAAAGTTTATCCATGACAACAGCGGGCGTCCTGCCGATCTCTGGTATGCGATAAACTGCGGTGCCATCCCTGAGAATCTGCTCGAAAGCGAGCTCTTCGGTCACGAAAAGGGCTCCTTCACCGGTGCTTACCAGACGAAAAAGGGTTATTTCGAGGTCGCCGGCAACGGAACGCTCTTTCTTGATGAGATCGGCGAGCTCAGCGAAAATATGCAGGTCAAGCTTCTGCGGGTCCTGCAGGAGCGCAACTTCACGCGGGTCGGCGGGACAGAAAAAATCGAGACACATGTCCGGCTGATCGCTGCGACGAACCGAAATTTGCAGGAGCAGATGAAGCAGGGACGGTTCCGTGAGGATCTCTACTTCCGTCTTAATGTCCTCGAACTCCACATCCCGCCTCTGTGCGAACGCAGGGAGGATGTTCTGCCGCTTGCCGAATCGTTTCTGGCATCGTTTGCGCAGAAGAAGGGAGAGAACTTCACGTTTTCACAGGAAGTCATCAGCTTTTTCGAGCATTACGATTTCCCCGGGAATGTTAGGGAACTGAAAAATATGGTCGAGCGCGGAACGATCTTCGCTGAAGACGGGATCATCCGCGAAACAAGCCTGAACACGAAGCTCCCTGGTTCGGTTCCTGAGCCGAAAGAGAAGCCGGAACCGGCAGCAGGAACGGTTGAACCGGCTGACCGTACGCCGGCGGAACCGCAGGAAAACGGAAAACCGGAGATAACGATCGATCTTTCGCACAGCATAGATCTCGATAAGATCTTGTCGCAGATCGAGCGGAAATATATCGAAACTGCGCTCAAAAGCACCGGTTTCAACCGTCAGGCGACCTGCGAGCTTTTGGGGATAAACGAAAGATCCCTGCGTTACAGGATCGCAAAACTGGGCATCGCGGAAAACGGTTCGGAATAACTTTCAGTCAAAATTTGCCTAAACAGAAAAAAGTATTTAAATATGCGCCCTGAATGGTGGCTTGTAATTTTTTTATGGAGTGATTTATGGCTAACTTGGTTTATCTGGTTCTTGTAGCTTCGGTGCTTGCACTGGGCTTTGCCTTCATTTTCTACAAGCAGATGATGAAAGAGGATGAAGGAACTGACCTTATGAAAAAGATCGCGGCTTATGTAAGACGCGGTGCTATGGCTTACCTCAAACAGCAGTACAAGGTCGTAACGATCGTTTTCTGCGTTTTGACGGTTATTTTTGCCGTTATGGCGATTTTCAAGCTTCAGAACGGCATCGTCTGGTTCGCATTCCTGACAGGCGGCTTCTTCTCCGGTCTTGCCGGATTCTTCGGAATGAAAACAGCTACTTATGCTTCGGCTCGTACA
This sequence comes from bacterium, assembly GCA_017615095.1. Taxonomy (GTDB): domain Bacteria; phylum UBP6; class UBA1177; order UBA1177; family UBA1177; genus UBA1177. Next base: position 8,593 of record JAGAAT010000057.1, on the reverse strand, counting down.
GCTAATGCAGCGAGAAAAAGCCTCAACAGCGGTCTTCAGGTCGCTTTCCGTTCGGGAGCAGTCATGGGACTCGTTGTTGTCGGTCTGGCTCTTCTCGATGTTTCGCTCTGGTTCATCGTCCTCAACAATACGGGACTTTTGAAGCTCGTAGGTGCAGAGGCTGATCTGATAACGATCACGACCACGATGCTTACATTCGGAATGGGTGCTTCGACTCAGGCTCTCTTTGCAAGAGTCGGCGGCGGTATCTACACGAAGGCAGCAGACGTTGGTGCAGACCTTGTCGGAAAGACGGAATACAACATCCCCGAGGACGACCCGCGCAACCCGGCTACCATCGCTGACAACGTAGGCGATAACGTCGGCGACGTCGCAGGTATGGGTGCAGACCTTTACGAATCGTATGCCGGTTCGATCCTTGCCACGATGGCTCTCGGTGCTGCGGCATTCAAGGGCGACATGCAGCTCAAGGCTGTCCTTGCTCCGATGATGATCGCTGCGCTCGGCGTTCTTCTTTCGATCATCGGTATTTTCCTTGTCAAAACCAAGGAAAAGGCGAGCATGAAGAACCTTCTTTCGGCTCTCAGCCGCGGAACCAACACATCTGCGGTCCTTATCGCCGTTGCGACCTTCTGCATCTTTGCAGGACTCTTCGGAACAGCAGACAGCCGCTGGTGGCAGACCTCGCTTTCCGTTGTCGTCGGACTTCTTGCCGGCGTGATCATCGGAAAATTTACGGAATACTACACTTCACAGTCATACAGACCGACACAGAAGGTTGCTGAAAGCTCGACGACAGGACCTGCGACCGTCATCATTTCCGGTCTCGGTCTCGGAATGCTTTCGACGGCAATTCCGGTAGTTACGGTCGGTGTTGCGATCATTCTTTCCTACCTTTGCGCAAACGGTTTCAGCCTGGCGTTCAACGCAGCAAACCTTTCGCAGGGTCTCTACGGCATCGGTATTGCTGCAGTCGGTATGCTTTCGACTCTCGGTATCACCCTTGCAACTGATGCTTACGGTCCTATCGCCGACAACGCAGGCGGAAACGCGGAGATGAGCGGACTTGAACCTGAAGTCCGTCAGCGCACCGATGCTCTCGACGCTCTCGGCAACACAACGGCTGCAACAGGAAAAGGTTTTGCAATCGGATCGGCTGCTCTTACCGCTCTCGCTCTTCTTGCTTCCTACGTTGAGGAGATCAAGATCGCCCTTATCCGTACCGGTGAAGCTCTTCCGAACGGCATTGCTGCTGCAAACGCGTCACTTATCGACTTCATGAACGCATACAACGTCAACCTTATGAACCCGATCGTTCTTGTCGGTGTTTTCGTAGGCGCTATGATGGCTTTCGTCTTCTGCGGACTTACCATGAACGCAGTCGGCAGAGCTGCTCAGAAGATGGTTGAAGAGGTCCGCCGTCAGTTCAGCACAATCACGGGAATCCTTGAAGGTAAGGCTGAACCCGACTACGAGCGCTGCGTTGCCATTTCAACGAAGGGTGCTCAGCACGAGATGCTTCTTCCCTCGATCCTGGCAATCGTCGTTCCGGTCGTAACGGGTCTTGTTCTCGGTGTCGGCGGCGTGCTCGGTCTTTTGATCGGCGGTCTGTCGGCAGGTTTCGTACTTGCAGTATTCATGGCTAACGCAGGCGGTGCCTGGGATAACGCGAAAAAGTATGTCGAAGAGGGCAACCTCGGCGGCAAAGGCTCTGACTGCCACAAGGCAACGGTTGTCGGCGACACGGTCGGCGACCCCTTCAAAGATACGTCAGGTCCGTCGCTCAACATCCTCATCAAGCTTATGAGCATGGTTTCGATCGTTATGGCGGGACTTACCGTCGCTTTCCATATTATGTAATTGATTTTACTTTCGGAATTTCTCCCCGATGTCAGTGATAATCCAGCTTTCAGATCTTGTCGCATCCGACAGTTATCTTGAGGGCTGCGCTCTCCAGGACAACAAATCCACAATGATTCTGTCGGTCACGCAGAAGGGGACCGGCACCGAGATCAAGGCATCGGTGGAGGGTTCCGAGGTGACGCTTCTTGTCGATTCGTCGGGTTCTCTGACCGAATCGGCTTGCAGCGCCGGATGTCACGGGATCTGTGCGCATGTCGTCGCGGCAGCCCTGCTTTACAACAGGATCACGCTCGACAACACCGATATTTCGGAGCAGCTTTCCAAGTTCACGGTCAAGACTGATTCACGGAAGGCATCCTTTCCGTGCAGGCTCAAAATCGACCGTCACAACCACATCCAGATCGAGAAGAAGGATAGCGACTATCACATCGATTCGCTTCTTGCCCAGCTCGGCAGCAGGGGTTTTGCTACGGTCGTCGGGCTCTTTCCTGAGAGCTTCATTCTCGGTCAGCTGCCGCTTTACCGCTCTGCAGAGCCGCTGATCCTGTCATACACCCTGACCTCTGCTGATGTCAGTTTTTCGCTCCCGAACAACGTCGTCTACTTCGACAAGGAGGGGGTCGCGATCGACACAGAGAGCGGCGCGGTCTGGGCTTTTTCGTCGGCGGTCAACGAAACGCTTTCCACGATCCTTTCGGTCGCGGTAGGCTATTCGCAGCGTGATGACCTTATCACTGCGATATCCAAACTGGGCGAGGGGCTGAGCCCTGACGTTATCCTCAGCGGAGCACTCAACCTTGAAAAAATCGTACTTGACGAGGATGCGGATATCGTCTTCAAAACGACGATGAAAGATGGCAAAATCTTCCTCAGGATCTTCCTCAACGACGATGAAACATCGATAGAGTTCCATCCGCGGAAGAAGAACTTCGACCAGATCTATCCGCTTAACGGCAGGATATATTCTCTTGCACCGAAGCTTGTTTCCAATCTTCGCGGTGCGCTTGCAGAGTCAGGCTTCAGGCAGTTCCAGAACCAGTATGTCGCGCCGATGTCGAGCTACTCCGCCATCTCGGATCCGGAGAGCCCGCTCAACAGGATCGGCGTCCTTGAAAACGAGCAGGAGATCCGCACACTCCGCATCCCCGGCACGGCTGCCGACGAATCGGAGATAATCCTCGATGTCAACGCGGACGAGCAGTGGTTCTCCTTCAACATCAAGCTGCCTCATTTTTCGGAATTTATCTCATCGACGGAGCTGATCGAAGCTGTGAACCAGTTCGAAAACGGCATCAAGCGGCCTGTCGTCTCAGACGTCAACGGTCATCCGATGATCCTCGAGAACAGCGAAGACTTCCTGACCAAGATCTCGTCGCTTATCGACAGCAGCGCGATGTTCAGAAACAGCGACAGGATAGCGGTCGCGCACCTCGTGAAGCTGCTCAAAAGCAAGAACAAAAAGAGTCTCAGAAGCTTCGTAGGGCCCAAGGGCAGCAAGGAGAAGTATCTTGCGATTTTCGATGCCCTTTCGCACGGCGTCCTGCCGGAGCTGGAGTCTGTGGATTTCAGCAAGGTCCCGCTTAGAAAGTATCAGCTTGACGGTTTCAAATGGCTCTCTCTGCTGAAGGTTTTGGGACTGGGCGGCATCCTTGCCGACGAGATGGGTCTGGGAAAGACTCTCCAGTCGCTTGCCATGATCAAGGCTGAGAAGGGCGATCTCCCGTCGATAGTCATCTGCCCGAAAACGCTTGTCTGGAGCTGGGATCACGAGATCGAGAAGTTCTTTTCCGACATGAAGCGCGTCGTTATCGATTCACTGAAGCCGGAAGAGCGCATCGAAAAGTGGCGGAGCACGCAGCGCGAGCTTATCATTACCTCATATTCGGTCGTCGTGAACGATTTCGCATACCTGAAGGATAAAAATTTTGAAACTGTCGTCATAGACGAGGCACAGCACATCAAAAACGACTCGACGAAGCGTTTCAAGGCGATAAGCTCTCTCAAGGCAAAGCACCGTTTCGCCCTCACCGGAACGCCTCTCGAAAACCATATCCGTGACCTTTGGAGCATCTTTCAGTTCGTTATGCCCGGGCTTCTGGGCACGAAGCAGATGATCGACAAGGCTGAGAAAAACAACGACAGCGAAGAGCTCCGGAACCTCAGATCGGTGACCTCTCCGTTTATCCTGCGCCGTCTGAAGAGCGAGATCTTAAGCGAGCTGCCTGAACTGATCGTGAAGGAGTATCCGGTCGAAATGACGCCCAAGCAGAAGGAGATCTACCTTTCGGTCCTGCTGCGCGGACGTGCCGATTACCTTGAACGCGGCACAGCGCTCAACAAAATCGAGATCCTTGCGATACTTTCGAATCTGCGTCTGGCAGCAGACCATCCTGCGCTTGTTTCGCAGACCGACAATTCACCCGAATTTTCCGGAAAGATCGCGGCGATCCTCGAGCTTTGCGAGGATATCTTCTCTGAAGGAGGCAGAGTCCTGATCTTCAGCCAGTATGTCAAAATGCTGAGGATCATTGAAAACGCATTTATTTCCAGCGGTATAGAATATTTTTACATGGACGGGGACACGCGTGACAGGATGCCGCTTGTCGACCGCTTCAACGCCGGTGAGCGCGATGCCTTCCTGCTCAGCCTCAAGGTCGGCGGAGTGGGTCTGAACCTTACCGGTGCGGACCACATCATCATCGTTGATCCCTGGTGGAACCCTGCTGTCGAGGAACAGGCGTGGTCGCGGGCGCACCGCATCGGTCAGAAAAAGAAGGTCATCGTCAACAAGCTCTACTCGAAGGGCACGATAGAAGAAAAAATTCTCGATCTGCACAAAAAGAAGAGGGGAATGGTCGATTTCTTCCTCTCGAACAGCCTGAAGGAGCCTACCGAGGATTTCGTCAAGCTGATCGCAGATCTCGAACTTGCAGTAAAATAGAGGTGTCGCATGAATTTTTCACAGAAAATCAAGGAGTCGCTTTTTAAGACGAAACGCGGGCTTTACGGCGTTATTCTGACGGCGATATGTCTTATCGCTCTGGTCGGGCTCAGCTTTGCTGCCGACAGTGCGCGTGCAGAATACGAATCGCTGAAAGCCGAGGGATGTTTCACGGATGACGAAACATGGAAGCAGCTCGACAAGGAGGAGCAGGCGAGGCGGACGACCAAGGAGTTCACGCGGCGCTGCATGGCAGCTTCGAACAACATGGCCCAGGTAGAGTTCGGCCCCAAAATTTTCGGTGTCCTGCTTCTGGCCGGCCTGATTCTTACAGCGAGTTCTCTTTTCACGATCAAAAGCAGCTCTGAAAAGGCTTTGGAGGAGTTCGAAAAGGATGATAATTAACTATCTCGACAAGATCCCTGCGATCGACGAACGCGCCTATATCTTCAAAAATGCTACGGTTATCGGCGATGTAACGCTCGAAGCCGAATGCAACATCTGGTTCGGAGCTGTCGTCCGCGGTGACGTCAACTCGATCTTTATCGGGGCGCGGACCAACATTCAGGACAATGCGACTATCCACGTTACGACGGCGCTTTATCCGACTTGGATCGGCCGCGGCGTAACTGTCGGGCACAACGCGGTGATCCACGGCTCTACGGTCGGCGACAATTCGCTTGTCGGCATGGGTGCCGTGATTCTTGACGGCTGCAAAATCGGGAAAAATTCGATAGTTGCGGCAAATTCGCTGCTTAGAGGCGGTACCGAGGTGCCTGACGGAGTGCTTTTTGCAGGCAATCCCGCCAAAATGAAGCGCGAACTTACCGGAGAGGAGATCGAAGGTTTGAAAAAATCTGCGGACAACTATGTACGATATGCAGGTAACTATTTGACAACAGCCGCTGAATCTATATATTCAAACGTTTTTATAAAGGAGATTTTGAACAACTTGAGAACTAATATCGGGGGCACTAAATGAAAAAATTGTTCATCGCAACTCTTTTGTTCGTTTCGTTTTTCTCGCTTTCTGCGCTGGTAAACGACAACAAGGATCGTCTTTTGACCGTTATCTACACAAACGACAGTCACGGAATGGCTTGGAGTTTTGACGAGCCGGAAAACCCGAAAATCGGCGGCTTGGCAGCTCAGAAGACGCTTGTGGACAGGATCCGCGCCGAAGTCCAGGGCAAGGGCGGAGACGTTTTGGTTCTCAGCAGCGGAGACATCACTCTCGGCGATCCGAGAAGCAATGTCTGCAAAAACATGCCGATGATCCACGGAATGAACCTCATCGGTTACGACGCAATGGCGATCGGCAACCACGAGTTCGATTTCGGATTCGAGGCGTTCAACAACATGCAGAAAGAGGCGAAGTTCGACTTTTTGACGGCAAATATCTACAAAGAGGGCGGCACGCAGTCGGTCGGCAAAGAGTACATCGAAAAGAAGCTCAGCAGCGGTCTTTCGGTCGCTATCCTCGGACTTACCACGATGGAGAGCCAGAATATTTCGACCCAGGGTCTTGCAGGCAACATCACGATGACTGATCCTATCGAGGCGGCAAAGTTCAGAGTCCCGCTTCTCAGAAAGAAAAACGACCTCGTCATCGTCGTCAGCCACCTCGGCTACTACGACACGGACCGCAGCTTCGACGGTTTCTACGGCGACAACTACCTTCCGAAGGCTGTTCAGGGCATAGACCTGATCGTCGGCGGTCACACGAGCAGACACCTTGAGAGCCCGGTAAAGATCAACGATACCTATATCGTTCAGACCGGCGGAATGGGCAAATGGGTAGGACGTATTGATTTCTACATTCAGGGCAACAAAATCGTAAAGACCGATCACAAGATGTACCCGATCAACCTCAAGGAAAAGAAGGTCAAAGAGGGCAACAAGGTCACCTTCGGATATGTCGACGAGGAGATCCCCGAGAATAAGGCTATGCTCGACATGCTGAACGGCTTCAAATGCGAATTTTCTACCAAGCAGATCGGCAAGCTCGACAGAGACCTTATCGGCGGTGACATTGCAAGAAACGGCGAGATCGAGCTCGGTGACATCATCACAGACATCATGCGTGAAAAGACTGGTGCAGAAGTCGCCTTCATGAACGCTGGAAGTATCCGTCAGGGTCTCACGAAGGGTCCCATCACCGAAAAGGATATCTACAGTGTTTTCCCCTTCAATGATACCGTTTACGTTGCAGAGCTCACAGGTCAGCAGATCCAGGAAGTCCTTGACTATTTCTCAGAGAGCGGAACCGGCGTCGGCGGATTTTTGCAGGTCTCCGGCATCGAGATGACGGTCTTCAAGGGCACAGCGCTTGAGATCAAGGTCGCAGGAAAGCCGCTTGACAAGAAGAGAAGATATAAAGTTGCCTTCAATTCATTCATCGCGAACGGCGGTGACGGTTATTCCATGCTCAGAGATATTAAGACCAAAAAGGATACTGCATACCTCGTCGCAACGCTTCTCATTGACCACGTTACGGTTAAGGGAACCTTCGAAAAGACGACGGGAAACCGTTTGAAAATCAAAAAATAGCCTCCGTCTGACCTCTTTCAAAACCGAATCTTCAGGAAATACTATGAAAAAAATTCTGGGAATGGGCAATGCTCTCGTAGATATTCTGGTTTCGCTGCCTGATGAGTCAGCGCTGGATCAGCTCGGGCTTGCGAAGGGCAGTATGCAGCTTGTCGATGCCAATTTCAGCGAGCGGGTCCTGAGCCGGATGATCGGTTTCAACATGGTTCAGCAGAGCGGCGGAAGCGCTTCGAATACCGTTCACGGGCTTTCAGCTCTCGGTGTTCCCTGTTCTTTTGTCGGCAAGGTCGGTGATGACGAGTTCGGCAGGGTCTTTGAAAGGAACATGGTTGCCCACGGAGTGACGCCGCACCTCTTTCACGGTGATCTGCCGACCGGAAGGGCGATCGCTCTGATTTCGCCTGATTCCGAACGCACTTTCGCAACCTATCTCGGTTCAGCCGTGACATTGACCGCCGATGAGCTTTCGGCAGACCTTTTCCGCGGGTTCGACCTCTTTCATGTCGAGGGCTATCTCACGCAGGATCACCGCCTGATCGAGCGTTCTCTCCAGCTAGCGCATGAGCTCGGTCTGATGATATCGTTCGATCTTGCGAGCTTCAATGTAGTGGCTGAAAATCTCGGCTTCCTGCAGGAGATGGTCGCGCAGTATGTCGACATCCTCTTCGCAAACGAGGTCGAAGCGCGCTCCTTTACCGGGCTTGAGGCGAGACAGGCGGTCGAAAATATCGGCAGGATCTGCGAATGTGCAGTCGTGAAGACGGGCAGGAACGGTTCTCTCATTGCAAATGACGGCAATATAATCGAAGTTCCGGCGAAGGCTGTCAACCCTGTCGATACGACCGGTGCCGGAGATCTCTACGCGGCGGGTTTCCTTTACGGTTTCGTGAACGACATGCCGCTCGAAAAATGCGGACAAATCGGCACGATTGCCGCTTCAAGCGTTATCGGGATCATCGGAGCCAAGCTGCCGGCAGAGAGGTGGGCGGCAATAAAAGAGGAGATTTCAAGTATATGAATATTTGTGTGATTTTTCTGATCCTGGCGATACTTTTCAATGCAGGCGCCAACATCTTTATGAAGGCCGGAGTTATGTCCGAGCCGGTCAAACTGAGCGACGGGATAGTTCCGTTCGTCCTGAGTTATCTGACCAACGTAAAGCTCATGCTCGGCATCATTTTTTTTGGTATCGCTCTTGTTTTTTACACGAAGGCGCTTGAAAAATTCAACCTTTCGATC
>JAGAAT010000056.1 GCA_017615095.1 bacterium | reverse complement strand
TACTTGATGTCGCTAAAATATCCGTAACAAGATGCTTTGACGAGCTTGAAATCCTCGATATTCCGCTTCTGCAGCTCAAAAACCGTGCAAGAAAATTTTCTGTTGAAAAAAACAGAAAAACGACGTGGAAAACCATCCGTCCATTCCTGAAAAATCCGATCATCCGTACTTTCAGGCTTGCCGAACGAATTGAAAAACCTCTGTTAAAAAGCGGAATTTCGGCATTGTCATCATATTCGATGCTTGAAGACAATCCTTATCCGACTTATGCCGTTTTGAAACCGGAACTTTCAAAAAGCGGGATTTTGAAGAAAAAACAGGTTGCGGCATCGGAAACGCCTGAGTGCGTGATCCATGAAATCGGATATCACATCCCGCTGATAAAAAAAGACGCGGTCGATCCGCTTTCGCTGACACTGATGCTCTCTAACGAGGAAAAAAACGATCCGCGTGTCGCAAAAACTATAGAAGAAATGCTGGAGGAATACGTATGGTAAAGGGTCTCGATGTTTTCAGAGAATATTTCAAAGATTACACTGATCAATATGTTCTTATCGGCGGAACGGCCTGCACGGTTGCTTTCGAACATCAGAACGAAAGTTTCGGGAGAACAACAAAAGATCTCGACATTGTTCTGATCGTCGAAGCTCTGACGGAAGAATTCGGGAAAAAATTCTGGCAGTTCATTAACGACGGAAAATACAAAAACCGAGCGAAAAGCAACAACAGACCGCAGTTTTACCGTTTTGACAAACCTGAAGAACCGGATTTCCCCGAAATGATCGAAATTTTTGCGAGAACAGAGATGATTCTTGCAGAAACCACACCTGTTGTTCCGATACATATTGATGATTCCGTTTCGAGTTTGTCAGCGATCCTGCTGAATGCCGCATACTATCAGCTTTTGTTGGACGGACGGACTGTTATTGACGAATTGTCCGTGCTGAAACCGACTTGGCTCATTCCGCTTAAGATAAAAGCATATATCGAATTAAAACAAAGCGGCAATGCTGATTCCAAAGATATAAAAAAGCACCGAAACGACATCATAAGAATAGTTGCAGGAACTTTGCTGGAGAAATGCACTCTGCCGGAAGAAGTCAGAAACGATATGAAGCAGTTCATTGATTCATTTGAAATATCAGATTCAGAACTCAAAAATCTGAATATCAGAGGTGTCAAATCCAAAGAGATAAAAGCTGTTTTGGAAGATACTTATCTCAAATGAGTATTTCTCCATACAACCCCAGACCTCTCAGGCGCTTTGCGCCAGCTCCCCTACCTCAGGGGAGCCATGGCGGGAAAGGTGGAATGCTATAACGGTGGAATGGAAAATGATATGATCGTTACAGAGGAAAAAAGCACAGAGTTGGTGAAACAGATACTCAAATTTTGCAGAAAGAAGTTGACTTGGTCTTGAGTTCCCAAGAAAAACAGATTTTTCCGCTACTGATAATTAATAGTAGTAATTTGATTGTACTCATGCTATTCTCCATGGCGAATTTGTTTGAATTTGTTATAGAGGTTCTTATGTCAGCTTTCAACAACTCAACGCTTCTTATTACCGGAGGGACGGGTTCCTTCGGTTCAACTGTTCTGAAGAGATTTCTGGAGACGGATATCGGTCAGATAAGGATCTTTTCGAGAGACGAGAAAAAACAGGATGATATGCGTCACGAGCTTCAGGCGCGTTATCCGCAGTATGCCGGGAAGGTGAAGTTTTTTATCGGTGATGTGCGTGATATCCAGTCTGTCCGCGATGCGATGCCCGGTGTCGATTATATTTTTAATGCGGCGGCTCTGAAACAGGTGCCGAGCTGCGAATTTTTTCCGATGCAGGCTGTCAAGACGAATGTCGAGGGGACGGACAATGTCCTTCATGCGGCTATAGATGCCGGTGTAAAGCGTGTCGTATGTCTTTCAACTGACAAGGCAGCCTATCCGATCAACGCGATGGGTGTCAGCAAGGCTATGATGGAGCATGTGATCACGGCGAATGCCCGTGTCGCGGCAGAGCGCGGCGGTACGGTCATCTGCTACACACGCTACGGCAACGTGATGTGTTCACGCGGTTCGGTCATCCCGCTTTTTATCGATCAGATCAAGGCTGGTGATCCGATCACTATCACCAATCCGGAGATGACCCGCTTTCTGATGAATCTGGACGAGGCTGTGGATCTGGTGAAATTCGCTTTCGAGCACGCAAATCCGGGAGATCTGTTCATCCAGAAGGCGGATGCGAGCACGATCGGTGTCCTTGCCGAGGCTGTTCAGAGGCTTTTCGGAGACACTGGTACGCGGATCATCGGGACCCGTCACGGCGAGAAGCTTTATGAGACGCTGATGACACGCGAGGAGAGGCTTCGTTCCGAGGATATGGGCAACTACTTCCGTGTCGCTGCGGACAACCGCGACCTGAACTACGACAAGTACTTTACTCAGGGAAAGGTCGAAACAGAGGCGGAGGAGTCCTACACGAGCCACAACACGAAGCTTTTGGATGTCGAGGGGACTGTCGCTAAGATCTTGACGACTGATTATGTTAAAGATGCTTTGAAGAGGTAGATATGAAAATTCTGGTTACCGGCGCGAAGGGTTTTGCTGGCCGCAATCTTGTTGAAAACCTCAAAAATATCCGTGACGGCAAAAACAGGACGAGACCGCAGCTTGTGATCGACGAGATTTTTGAATACGACATCGATTCAGCGCCTGAAGAGCTTGACGGATACTGCTCGAAGGCTGATTTCGTCTTCAACCTTGCCGGCGTGAACCGCCCGAAGGATGCGGCTGAGTTTATGCAGGGCAACTTCGGCTTTGCGGGCAGACTTCTGGAGACGCTGAAAAAACACGGGAACAGGTGCCCTGTCATGCTTTCATCGTCGCTTCAGGCAACGCTGATCGGCAGATACGACGGAGAATACGGCCGCTCGAAGCTTGCCGGCGAAAATCTCTTTTTCGATTATGCGAAGGAGAGCGGAGCCGAAGTGCTGGTCTATCGTTTCCCGAATCTGTTCGGAAAGTGGTGCCGCCCGAACTACAACTCGGCGGTCGCTACATTCTGCAACAATATCGCTAATGACCTGCCGATCCAGGTGAACGACCGCAGTACGCAGCTCGAACTTCTATATATCGACGATCTTGTCGAGGAGATGTTCGAGGCGCTCGAAGGCAGGGCTC
>JAGAAT010000055.1 GCA_017615095.1 bacterium | reverse complement strand
TTCAGGGGATGCCGCACATCCAGGACAGCGTGAACTACCTTGCGATGGCGCAGAATTTCGTTCACGGACGGCTCCACAACAGGATGCCGGACCACTATGAATTTTTTCAGTTCGCCTATATGCTCCCCGACGGCGAGAGGACCTATTCTCTCTTTTTGCCGGGATTTTCCTTTTTTCTTGTTCCTTTTGTCCTGCTCGGCGTTCCGGTCCTGACAAACCCGCTGCTGACCGCTTTCAACATCTTTCTGACCGGCAGGATCGCCAGAAAGCTCTTTGACGAAAAGGTTGCTGTCCTGTCGATGTGGCTGATGCTCTTCTCCACATTTTTCATTGTTATGGGCGGTACCTGGATGGCGCACCCGTTCTGTGCGGCCCTTACGCTTTCGGCAGCTTTGCTCTATCTCGAGATGAAGGAAAACAGATCCTGTATCTATCCGGTATTGCTTGGCGTTTCTCTTGGCTGGCTCGCACTTATAAGACCGCAGAATACACTTTTTCTGGGCATCGCGCTTGTTTCTGATTTCCTGATTTCAACCATAAAAAACAAGAGCTGGGGTCATCTTTTCAGGTGTGCAGCCTATTCGGCGGCTGCCTTTGCTCCGTTTATAGTCTTTTTGCTGTGGTACAACTCGATTTATACAGGTAACCCGTTGATATTCAAGCAGGATATCTACTTCAACTACAGCGAGCCGAGGGATTACTGCCACCGTTTCGGGATCGGGACCGGCTGCCCGCATTCGAACTGGATCGAGCTTCCGTTAGAGGGGCTTACCTGGGCTCATGCCTGCCTGGTTTCATACCGGAGGCTTTCTCCGCTGATCATAAATTTTCTGCTTCACCCGCTGACATTTCTCTTCATGCCGGTCGCATTCATCTGTTCCAAGGATAGGGCTGATTTCAACAAGCTGTTATTTTTGTTCGTGATTTTCTTTGCGAATTTTGCCGGTTATTTCTTTTTCTATTTCGACGGCAATGTTTTCGGTCCACGCTACCTGTACGAAACCTCGATATTCCTTTTCATAATTTTTGCATACGGGATCTTGAGAGCAGCGGACGGGCTCTCTGGGAGGATTTTTGTTGATAAGTTGATAAAAACATTGAGTTTTTCCCTTCTTGCTTCGGCAATATTGTATCAAACCTTTGTTGTTACTCCGGCGCTTTACAGAAGCTACGAGCGCGGATTCTGGAATATTGACGCAAAACTCAAGATCGCACTTGATCTGGCTGGGATCAAAGAGGGGGTCGTCTTTGTCGCTCCCTTCACGATGTACGGTTCAGGCTATGCGCTGATGGATCACGGAGATTACGGAAACAACAAGCTGATTTTCGTGAGAGACCTTGGACCGCAGCAAAACCGCAGGATCATGTTCGAATTCCCTGGAAAACGCTTCTACTTTGCAGGTTTCAATAAACTTTCAGGTAACGATGAACTGCCTGTGATCACTGAAATTTTCCCTGAAAATGATACAGGGGAAATTCATGTTGTTCTTAGGGATAAATTTTATCCGCTGACGGGGGTTCCGGACTACTGCAATGTCTTTCCGGGAAGGTCGTATCTCGACAAATATCTGGGGATGGAACCGCCGTACCGCTATATTGCCGGCAACCAGTTCCTGATGTTCTGCCGCTTCAAAAACGAGGATCAATACTACGATTTCAAGCAGAAGATCAACATATCTTCCGACTACGAAATCAGGATCAACGCCCTTCAGGGCAAAGATATGGGAAATTTCAGGCTGCTGATCGACGGAGTTGAGGCTGCAAAGTTGAAATTCAACAGCGGGGAGACCCGGATGAATGAGTTCGTTTTCAGAGCCCATCTGGAGAAGGGACTTCGGGAATTTAAACTTGCGCCTGACGGATTGCCGAGTAAATTCAACTACTTTATGATAGACTATATAGATTTTGTCCCCAAGAGGGATTAGGGCTGTTTAGGGGCGATGAGCTCCAGGATCACATCAACTGAACGCCTGCCCGATTCGCCGGGATACTTGTCCATCGAGTTTTTGACATACTCGTAAATTTCGTCTGAAATCCCCTCATCAAGTGAGTTGTCAATGATCTCAACGATGTTCGGAATGTCCGATTTCTCGATGATGTGTCCGTATCTTTTGAGGAAATCGATGTTCCATGGATCTTTCGGGTAGTCTGAGGCGTCCCTTCCGCGTCTGTCGTAGCTTGATACCAGAGCAATAACGGGACGCTTGAAGAGCAGTGTGTAGTCAAAAATTATCCCCGAAAAGTCGCTTATCATAATGTCCGCATTAGCGAGCGCCGGCAAATTGTCCGGCGAAAAGTCCCAATGAAAATAGCTGCTTTCAGGGAATTTCTTCTGGAGCTCGTCAAGCAGGTCCTTTTCAGAGATCTGAGCCTGAGGGTGCGGGCGGACGGTGATTTCAAACCGGTCGGATTCGACAAGCCGGCTTATTAGTTCGACTCCGCATTTTTTCAATAGACCGTGGATGCCCCAAGTGGGTGAAAGCAGGACTCTTTTTCTCCCGTCAACCGGTTTTGCAGTCTCGATCGACGCGAGCTTTTCGCGGGTGGAATCAAGGTATGCGCAGCCGACCTCGATGATCTTTTTGGGCTTTAGATCCCTGACCTTTTCGATCGTTCGGATGAACTCGGTATCTGCATCGCCGCCCGTCAGGACAACGTCGTAATAGTCTGTCCCGAAGATCGCGTAGCCTGTGACGCCTCCGGCAGAGTGGGTGATGTGGACATAGTTTTTGACGCCTTTGCTCCGCTTGATCTGGAGAACGTCAAGCCCTGGAGTCGTCATTATCAGAACGTCGGCTTCGAGCGTGTTCAGGATGAAAAATGCCTTGTTGCCTTCGCCGATGCACCGGGTTTTTATGTTCGGAAGCCCGCATGAAAGCCCTGGATCGTTCTCTTTGCCCGACAGGTAAAGGCAGGGGACAGCTCTGCGGCTCAGCTCTTCAACGATCGGTTTGAAGACTCCCCAGTACTGCGGACCCTCCGAATAGATCACGATTTTGTTTTCAATTCGTTCCCTTTTACTGAGTCCGCGGAAGTGTGCCGGCAGGTCGATCAGCTTGAAAAAGATGCCTTTGAAGACAAAAAATAGGGTTGCCACGATGCCGATAAGTGCCGAAAAAAGCATACTTCCGGAACCCGGGTCAAGGTATGCGAAAAGATTTAACGGCAACAAAAATAGTAATAAAATAAGGAATTTGTTGAAACTCATGCTTTAACTCCGGTGCTTCCGAAGCCGCCTTCGCCGCGAGATGATCCCGACAGTTCGTCCGTCTCGACAAAGAGCGCCTGCAAAACCGGCGAAAGGATGAGCTGAGCGATCCTGTCGCCCTTTGAAATCACAAAATCCTCCTCTCCGAGGTTTGCGAGGATCACCTTTATTTCGCCGCGGTAATCGCTGTCGATCGTTCCGGGAGAGTTAAGAACGAAGAGCCCGTTTTTTGCGGCAAGTCCGCTCCTGCTTCTCACCTGAAGCTCGTAACCATCTGGAATTTCAGGGAAAAGCCCTGTGGGTACAACGGTTCTTCCTCCTGATTTTATGACGATGTCTTCGTTTGAACAGATATCGGCTCCGGCTGCCCCCGTAGTTTTGTAAACCGGAAGCTTTGCGCCTGGCGCCGTCTTTAGTTTTACCTGAATGTTATTTTTTGGAGTGTTCTCTGCCACCGCGGT
The DNA here is from genome assembly GCA_017615095.1 of bacterium. Lineage (GTDB taxonomy): Bacteria > UBP6 > UBA1177 > UBA1177 > UBA1177 > UBA1177. The sequence goes on along the minus strand of JAGAAT010000055.1, from coordinate 5,011 downwards.
CTCCGCGTGAGGGTTTTGAAGGTTTCGGCTCCTTTGTCCAGTCCTTTTCGAAATCGCTCGGGCGCATACTGAGTTTGAACTTCCCTCCGAACTCGATTTCCGTAACGATCACATTGACCTGGTCGCCGAGAGCAAGTACGTCGGATACATGCTCAACTCTGCTTTCAGAGATCTTGCTGACGTGCAGAAGACCGGTCGTCCCCTTCCAGAGCTCGACGAAAGCACCGTATTCCTCGATCCTTGTTACCGTGCCGGAGTAAACTTTGCCGAGTTCGACGACATCAGTAAAGGATTTGACGAGTGCGATAGTCGCATCGAGTGTCGGCTGATCCTTCGCTGCGATCCTGACGGTTCCGTCCTGCTCGACTTCGATGTCAGCGCCGGTCGCGTCAACGATCGATTTGATGTTTTTGCCGCCGGTCCCGATGAGATCCTTGATTTTGTCAACGTCGATCTTCATCTGATGAAGCTTTGGTGCATTCGGATTCAGCTCCGGACGCGGTTCGGAGATCGCCTTCTCCATCTCGCCGATTATGTGCATCCTGCCGACCTTCGCCTGGACCATGGCTCTCTCCATGACCTCTTTCGGCAGACCCTTGATTTTGATATCCATCTGGATCGCTGTGATGCCGTCCTTGGAGCCGGCGACTTTGAAATCCATGTCGCCGAGGTGATCCTCATCGCCGAGGATGTCGGAGAGGATGTAGAAGTCTTCGCCGTCCTGGATCAAGCCCATTGCGATCCCTGCGACATGTTTTTTGACCGGAACGCCTGCCTCCATGAGCGCAAGCGAACCTGAGCATACTGTCGCCTGGGAGGAAGAGCCGTTCGACTCCATGATTTCCGAAACGATCCTTATCGTGTACGGGAACTCCTCTTTCGGCGGGATTATCGCGGTGAGAGCCCTCTCAGCCAGGTTCCCGTGTCCGAGTTCGCGCCTTCCGGGCGATTTGAGCCTTGCGACTTCGCCGACCGAGAATGGCGGGAAGTTGTAGTGGAGCATGAAGCTCTTGCTTTCGACTTCGGTCACGGTGTCAACGCGCTGTTCGTCTTTGCCGAGACCAAGCGTTACTACACCGAGTGACTGCGTTTCGCCGCGTGTGAAGACGGCTGATCCGTGAGTCATCGGAAGAACACCGAGGTCGATAGTGATCGGACGGATCGATGTAAGGTCGCGTCCGTCGATCCTTCTGTTTTCGGTAATGATCTGGTGACGCATCGCGTACTTCAGATAGTCTTCAAAGAAGGCTTTCGCCCTCTTCAAAACGAGTTCAGGATTGTCGGTATCCTTGAATCCTGCGCCCTCTTCGATTTTTGCCGAGACCTTTTCGCAAAGAGCCTCTTTTGCCTCGTCGAGAAGCGCATAACGTTCAAGCTTCGCGGTCGTCGAAAGAGCCTTTTTGATGAGTTCTCCGCAGCATTCGTGAACGAAAGCCTCGAGAACCGTATCCTTCTCCTTTACGATCTCTTCGCGTTTTTTCGGGTTGATCCTGTTCGCAAGCGCGACCTGCATCTCGAGGAGCGGCTGAATAGCCTGATGCCCGAGTTCTATCGCGTGGGTCATGTCGTCTTCGCTGACCTCTCTTGCCTCGCCTTCGACCATTACTATCGAATCGAAGTTGCCTGCGACCGTGATATCGATATCGTACTCTTCACCCTCGACAACTGCGGGATTGATCATAAACTCACCGTTTTTGCGGACAACGCGGCAGCCTGCGACCGGACCGTTGAAGGGGATGTCTGAGATCATCAGAGCCGCAGATGCAGCCGTGATCGACATGACTCTCGGGTCACAGTTCGGATCGTAGCTCAGAAGGTTGACCAGGATCTGCGTTTCGCAGTTGAACCAGTCGGCAAACATGGGTCTGAGCGGTCTGTCGATAAGACGCGACGTGAGCTTTTCCTGAGTGCTGGGCTGGGATTCTCTCTTCAGAAACCCGCCTGGAAATCTGCCGGCAGCATAAAATTTTTCAATGTAGTCAACGGTAAGCGGAAAAAAGTCCTCCTCAGTTGCCGGCGCAGTCTTTGCAGCAACAACTGTGGCAAGGATCACTGTTCCGCCGTATGTGCACCAGACCGCTCCGTCAGCCTGCTTGGCATAACGGCCGGTAGCGATGGATACATCCTTGGCGTTAAATACAATAGACTCTTTGATCTCATTCATTTTTACATCCTATAATACAATACAATAAACCATAAGCGTGAAAAGATACTCTGCGAAAGCAAAAGTACAAGAAATGTGCGGAAAAAAACGATTTTTATTTACGCAGACCCAACTCTTTGATGAGATTCGAATAGTCGGCGAAGTTGTTGCGTTTTACGTAGTTGAGAAGTTTCTGTCTCTTTCCGACCATCTTAAGGAGACCCAGTCTTGAGTGGTTGTCCTTATGATTCGTCTTGAAGTGCTCCATAAGTGTATTGATCCTCGCGGTAAGAAGAGCGATCTGAACTATCGGTGAACCGGTATCACCCTCTTTTGTCGCGAATTTTGTTATAACTTCCTGTTTTGTCTCTTTATCAAGCATTATATCCTCCAATCTGCTTAAAAACGCGGGGATTATAGAGGTGAAGGTCCCGTTGTCAACATTTTTGTTTTTTTATGCGTGCGTCTGTTGAAAATAATAAATAATTACAGCTTGTTACTGTTGAAGTGCGCAATCGGGGACAATGGCGGAAAGAATGGTTTTTTGTCTTTTTGAGCAAAAACGGAAGGTTTTTCTTGTAATCTGCCGTGATTTATGAGATTTAACCGCGTTGTCTATTTTTTAGGAGGTAAACATGGTAAAGGTCGGACAGAATATCTTGGGGATCAGCCCCTACAAACCAGGCAAACCAATTTCAGAGGTCGAGAGGGAACTCGGGATCAAATCGGCAATAAAGATGGCGAGCAACGAAAACCCGACAGGCATCAGCCCGAAGGTCAGAGAGGCTCTGATCGACGCACTTTCCGACTTGAATCTCTACCCGGACGGCAACGCCTTCTATCTCAAGCAGGCGATTGTCGATTACCATAAAAAGCTCGGGGAAAATGTCGATTTCAATGAGGTTTTTGTCGGAAACGGCTCGAACGAGGTCATCGATATTGCCATCAGGACCCTGGTCAAGGGTGACGAGGAGGTCGTTCTCTCCAAGCTCGGCTTCATTGCCTATGAGCTGATACTCAACGCGGCAGACATAAAAATGCATCTTATCCCGCAAACATCAGATTTTACAGTCGATATCGACGGAATAATCGCTGCGGTCAATGAAAAGACAAAAATGATATGCCTTATCAACCCGAACAACCCGACCGGGACCTACTACACGAGGGAAAAGTTTGAAAAGCTGCTCAAAGCGGTCCCGCAGGATGTTATCCTGATTGTAGACGAGGCGTATTTCGACTTCGCTGATGCCCCGGACTATCCGAACGGCCTCGATTACCGTTCGATGCACCCGAACATGCTGGTATGCAGAACCCTTTCCAAGGCATTCGGGCTCAGCGGTATCCGTCTCGGCTACGCGATCGGTCCGAAGGAGATCGTTGACTATATGAACCGTGTCCGCGAACCCTTCAACACGAACTCGCTTGCGCAGGTCGCAGGGATCGCGGCGCTTCAGGATGCCGGATATCTGGAGAACGCGATCAAGGTGAACCGCGAAGGGCGTGAATATCTTTACCGCGAATTCGACCGCCTCGGAGTCAGATATCTTCCGACTCAGGGCAACTTCATTCTTATAAAGATCGGTGAAGATGAAAATTCAGGCTTCGAATGCTATGACTATCTTCTTCACAAAGGCATCATCGTCCGCATGGTCAAAAACTACGGTCTGCCCAACTGGATCCGCATTTCGATCGGTCTCATGAATCAAAACGAGCTTTTCATAAAGTATTTCGAGGAATTTCTTAAAAATCGGAAGTAGTGTCGAAACAGCCTTCAAACAGGCTGATTTTGTGAACAGTGCACTCATTTTTCAGCTCTTCACAGATTTTATTTCGGGTTTCTTCGGTTTTTGTCATCGCAATCAGGGTCGAACCGCTTCCCGACATGAAAACCCGCTCCGCTCCTATGTTCCGCAGTTTTTCTTTCAGCACCTTCAGACGGGGGAGATAGTTGAAAACAACGCTCTCGAAGTCGTTGAAAATGTGTTCGTCATCCCAGGCAAATCCAAAATCCTCCGGCAGTGCCGAGTAGCCTTTGCACTGCCTGTCGAAAAGCGAGTAGGCGAGTGCTGTATTCATAGGGAAATTCGGGTAAACAAGCGTAAAAAATCCGTTGTATTTCGGAATTCTGACGGGCTGGATGATTTCGCCGAAACCTGAAATCACGGCAGCCGATTTATAGAGAAAAAACGGAACGTCGCTCCCGACCCTGGCTGCGATTCCGGAAATTTGAGCATTATTAAGACCGAGTGAAAACTCATCATTCAAAAAGAACAGGAAAGTCGCTGCGTTACTGCTCCCGCCTCCGAGCCCAGCACCTGTCGGGATCGACTTTTCGATAACGACTTTCATCGCAGGCAGTTTTGTCCCGGTAAAATTTTCCACCAAAGTGTAGGTTTTGAAGAGAATATTGTTTTCAGTCGGGATCTGTTCCTTTATGCCGAGGGTTTCAACCGAAAAGGCGTCTGCCGGTTCAATAATCAGCCTGTCGGCAAGAGAGACCGGCACCATCAGCGAGCGGATCCTGTGGCGCTTTGCAGTTTCGTCGTTTCCCTCGAGTTTTAAGAACAGGTTGATTTTTGCAGGGGAAGTGAGAATTTTGGCCATTTTGATTTACCTTCGAGTCTTTTCTTTAAGCTTTTCCAACCGTTCTTTACCGAGCAGCTTTTCAAAAACCGGGAGTGCCGGCCGCATGAATCTTACGAGATATTTCCTGATAATGCGGGTTTTAGTCTCCCACGATGCTGCAAAGTGGTGAATAGATACGGTTTCTCCGGTTATTGTTTTAGTTCCCATCGAATCATTGATCGGGCATAGAAAAGTTGTGGGTAAAATTCTTATCTTTCCGTCCAGAAGCTGTTCTGAGTCATC
>JAGAAT010000054.1 GCA_017615095.1 bacterium | reverse complement strand
CAGCTGTGGTTGACCGACGATTCTAAAAAAACAGTCGAAAAAGCGATCGCCGCGATCGACCGTTTTATCGAGGAGCTGCCCGGAAAGGACGGGTCATTCGATTTCGCGCTTCTTGAAAACCGGATCGTTTCGGAAAAGGTCGATCTGATCCTTCTCTGCACGCCCGGCAACCCGCTCGGCAAAATCTGGAAAAAGCATGAAATTTTACAGCTTTACAGGATTTGCAGGGAGCACGGCGCAGTCCTTGTGGTCGATTCGGTCTACAGCGATCTTTACTTCAGCGAGGCTCCGTATCTGCCCTACGACCTGATTGACGATAACCTTTTCGTTGTCTCGGCGTTTTCAAAAATGCTCTCGATCACGGGCTGGCGCGTGGGCTACATGATCGGCTCGAAAAGCAGGATCGCGGAGCTGGCGGGGATCCACGACTACACCGGTCTCTGCTCGCCTTCGATCCTTCAGGAGGCGATAGCGAACTACCTGACTGCGAACGATACTGCATCCAAATATTTGGAATCGTTGAGAAAGAATGTGAGGCTTTCGTTCTTTGCGATGCGTGATGCGCTTCAGAGCTCAGGCTTCAAAGTGCCTCAGATCGACGGCGGTTACTTTGTCTGGGCGGAGCTTCCGCCGAAATTCAGGGACGGCTTCGACTTCGCGATCTCACTCTACGAAAACGAGCGTGTCGGCACTGTCCCGGGCATCCACTTCTCAGAACATGCGGCGGATCATCTTAGGATCAGCATCGCAAAACCGGTCGAAGAGATAGGTGAGGCGGCAAAGCGGATATGCCGCTTCGTCTGCGGGAATTAACCTTGTTGATGGAGAAAAATGATGAAGAAAATCATGGCGTTACTGGTACTTTTTGCAACATTCTGCCTTTGGGGAGGTGACAAAATGGAAAACGAGACGACTAAGACGATTTTTAACAGGGCAAGTGTTCGCGGATATTCCGAAACAAAGCTCTCTGCTGAAACTCTTGAATTTCTGGTAAAGGCGGGAATGGCGGCTCCGTCGGCTGTCGACAAGAGACCTTGGGAGTTCATAATAGTTCAGGATCCTGCCGTTTTGAAGGAGCTTGCCGATAAGAATCCGGGCAACGGCGGAAAGATGGCTCTCCAGGCAGGTCAGGCGATCGTTGTCGCCGGCGACATCACAAAGCAGCACGGCGGGAAGGAGAGCACCTTCTGGATCATGGACTGCAGCGCGGCTGTCGAAAACATCCTGCTTGCCGCACAGTCGCTCGGACTCGGTGCAGTCTGGACTGCAGTTTATCCGGCTCAGGAAAGGATCGATCCGGTCGTAAAGGCTCTGAAACTCCCGGAAAATATAGTTCCGCTCGCGATCATTCCGGTCGGTAAACCTGCCGGAAAGGCTCAGCCGAAGGACAAATTCGACAAGAAAAAGATCCACTGGAACAAGTTCTGACACTTCCGTTTCTATTCCTAATTATATTTTACTAATCCTTCAAATCTGATACTCTAGGCTCCTTTTAGGCGCTGTTTGAGGTTTTTTTATGGAAAAAAATTCTTTGATTTTCGTAGCCGGTCACAGGGGACTTGTCGGGAGCGCTATCCTGCGTGAACTGCACCGTCGCGGCTATGGCAACACCGTTACCCGCAGCCATTCAGAGCTCGACCTTGAAAATCAGGCTGCGACGGAGGCTTTTTTTGCGGAAGTCAGACCAGAGATAGTCTTTCTGGCGGCTGCCAGAGTGGGCGGGATCGGAGCGAACAGCGTTCACCGTGCGGAGATGATCTACAGCAATCTTATGATCCAGTGCAACGTGATCCACGCGGCATGGCGTCATGGCGTGAAAAAACTGGTTTTTCTCGGCTCGAGCTGCATCTATCCGAGGCTCGCGCCGCAGCCGATGCAGGAGGAGTGCCTGCTCACGAGCGGGCTCGAGTACACTAACGAACCCTATGCCCTTGCGAAGATCGCCGGGCTCAGGATGTGCGAATCGTACAATCTCCAGTACGGGACAAATTTTATTTCGGTCATGCCGACGAATCTGTACGGCGAAAACGACTCTTTCGACCTTGAAAACGGTCACGTCCTGCCGGTCCTGATCCGCAAATTCCATGAGGCAAAGGTGAAAAACCGTGAAACAGTCGAGCTCTGGGGAAGCGGAAAACCGAGGCGCGAGTTCCTCTACAGCGATGATCTTGCGGAGGCTGTCGTGATGCTTGCCGAGAGGGTCTCCTTCAGAGATCTGGCGGGAGAAAAGGGCGGAAACGTAAGAAACACGCACATAAACATCGGCACGGGAAAGGATCTGGCGATCGCTGAACTTGCCGATTTGATTAGGGAAATTGTCGGCTTTAAGGGGGAGATCGTCTGGGATGCGTCAAAACCGGACGGGACCCCGCAGAAGCTGCTTGATATTTCGAAGATCCGTTCGCTCGGCTGGCAGCCGAAGACGAAGCTTCGTGAAGGGATAAAACGGACTTACGGGTGGTTCCTTGACCACTTGGATGAACTTTGATTGGGAGGTTTTCATGAAAAAACTGGTAACGATTTTGACCGCGCTGCTCATCGTTCTGGCGCTGGCGGCGTGCGGAGGCTCAGGAGGCGGAAAGAATGATTCCGATCCTATGCCGGATGCTGATGACGATGCCGTAGATCTGACGGATTCTGACGATATCGCTGACACAGGCGATTCCGCAGATGAGGAGAATGATCAGGACAACGGAGACACTGTTGACGGAGACACTGTTGACGGAGACACCGGAGACGAAGATCCTGATGAAGAGAATGACGCGGATACCGGCGACACAACGGATAGCGATGAAGAAGATGAAAGCGTAGAGGTCGAGTGTGCTGAACTCACTGCGCTTTCAGGCGGCAAAACCTGCGAAGTGACTGCCGGAAACGGTGCAAAACTCATCAAAGGTAACGTTCTTGTCGGCAACAAGGTCCTGAAGGGCGGCGAGCTTCTGGTTTCAGCTGAGGGGATAATCCTCTGCGCAGACTGCTCCTGCTCGAATGAGGCTGAGGCAGCTGCTGCGACAAAGATCACCTGTCCGAACGCGACGGTGACTCCGGCACTCATCAACGGACACGACCACATAACCTATTCAAACAATTTCCCAGGAAGTTGGGGAGATGAGCGCTTCGACCACCGCCACGACTGGAGGACCGGCAGCAACGGACACTCGAAGGTCAGCACAAACAGCGGTGCCGACAAGGATTCCGTCAAATGGCTTGAGCTCCGCCAGATGATGGCAGGAACGCTTTCGATCGCAGGCAGCGGCTCGTCGGACGGACTTCTGAGAAATGTCGACAAGAGCTTCAAGGGGTCGCTCGGACTCGGCGGAGTCGATGTCTACTACCAGACTTTCCCTCTCGGCGATTCAAACGGAAAGACATTAGACAGCGGTTGCGGCTATAACTTCAAGGATTCAGAGAGCGCTCTCAAGAACGACTGCTACCTTCCGCACGTTTCGGAGGGCATCAACAAGGCGGCGAGAAACGAATTCCTCTGCCTCACCGGTCAGCAGGAAGGCGGGATCGACCTCGCAAAGGAAAATTCGGCTTTTGTACACTCTGTCGGTCTTGTTGCGGCTGACGGCAAGGAGCTCGCGGAAAGCAAAACTGCTGTGATCTGGTCTGCGAGGACAAACATTTCGCTTTACGGCAACACTGCGCCCGTCACGATGTTCGACAATCAGGGTGTTCTCATCGGTCTCGGAACAGACTGGATCGCAAGCGGCTCGATGACT
>JAGAAT010000053.1 GCA_017615095.1 bacterium | reverse complement strand
TTGATGAACTCTCTCGTGATGCGCGGCTGACCGTCTGCATCGAGCGGAGAGTGGAAAGTCAGGTTAAGGTTGATCAGCGAAACAGTCTGTACAGGAACGCGGACCGAGTCAGCCATGAAACCGATGTTTTTCATTACCGGAAGGATGTACTCGAGAGCCTTAGCTGCACCAGTCGTCGAAAGGATGATGTTGTAGCCTGCCGATCTGTTTTTGCGCAGGTCGCTCGTGCCGCTTGACGGAACAGCGTCCAGAACGCTCTGGGAGTTGGTCATCGAGTGGATCGTTGACATGCTCGCCGTGAGGATCGCGGAGGTCTCTTCCGTATCGAGAAGGGGCTTCATCATGTGGGCAAGAGCCGTCGTCGTGCAGGAAGCAGCCGAAATTATCTGGTGGTTTCTCGCGTCGAACGTCTGGTGGTTGATCCCGTAGACGATCATTACTGCGTCGTCCGGAAGGATCTTTGATTTGCCCTTCATTTTGAACGGAGCCGAAAGGATGACCTTTCTCGCGCCGCCGGCGATATGACCGCGGAGTGAACCCTTCGGTGAACTCTCCTCAGTCGGGTCTGTGAATTTTCCGGTGGTGTCGATAACTACGCTGACGCCCTCTTTGCCCCAGGGAATGTTCTCAGGATTTCTTTCGCTTCTGAGGAATTTTACCTTTTTGCCGTAAAAAATGACCTCGCCCGCAACATCGTCAACGATTTCGACCTGCGGTTCCTGTTTTGTGCCGAAGCCGAAAAGGAAGGTGTGCATGTTGCCGTAGGTCGAGTCGTAAATCGCATAATCCACGAGATCTGCAAGCGATTTGCCCGCCTCACGACCGAGGTTGATGACGATCCTGTCAAAGTCGCCGGTAACGATAAGGTTCCAAAGTGTGAGTTTACCGATTCTGCCGAATCCGTTGATTCCGATTGTCGAACCGCAGTTGATGTCTAACATTCAAGCCCCCGATGATGAAGTTGTTAATAAAACCAAGTTCTGAATTGTAAGGAAGCGTTTCTGTTTTTCAAATATAAATCCCTAAAATAACTAACCGTAAATGAAACCGCGTCTTCCGTCGATCGTGATTTCGCTCAAAACCTTGCGCTGATCGCCGCCGAGCGTGAAGGTTTTGTTGCCCTCGTCGAGTGAAAGCGCCTTGCAGTTAACAACGCCGGTCTTGCCGAGTCTGACAGCCGTTACCGCTGCGTGCGATGTCGCTCCGCCTCTTGCCGTCAGAAGTCCGTCCGCCTCGAAGATCATGTCGATATCATCGCTTACGGTGTCTGGACGGACAACGATGATCTTATCGCCAGGATAGAGCTGCTTGCACTGCTCGATATCCTCCATCGAGAAGACGACTCTGCCTGTCAGGACGTTGCTGCCGATGCCGGTACCCTCGCCGATAAGCTTCAGATTGTCCGGAACGAGCCCCTCCTGCATGAGATCCTTCTTGTGGTAAGAACGGATCTGAAGGATGTGGAGATCCTTTTTGTTCGAGGTCTCGAAGGTGAACTCGATCTCCTGGTGACCAAAACCGCGCTTTTGGATCAGCTCCTTCGCTATGTCGTTGAGCGCGTTGTAGATCTGCGGGAAGTCCTTCTCCATGCTGATACCGGGGTCATCCTTCATCGTAAGCCTGTGCTGCTCGGAAACCGGATAGGGGTGAACAAGTCCGCCGACAATATCCTCGCCCTGCGAACACATTACGAAGTCGCCGTAGAGGTTGATCTTGCGGCTGCGGCTGTTCGGATCCTGAGTGAAGACGACGCCTGTACCCGAGTCGTAGTTGATGTTTCCGAATACCATTTTCTGGACGATGACCGCGGTCCCCCACTCGCTCGCGATGTGCAGCTTGTCGCGGTAGACCTTGGCACGGCGCGAATCCCAGGAGTCAAAAACGCTGTGGATAGCCATAAAGAGCTGTTTGTGGAGGTTCTGCTCGAACTCGACGTTCTGCGATTCGAGGATCTTCATGTACTCCTTCGCGACTTCGCGCATGACGGCAGGCTTGAAACCGATCTTCTTCTCGACGCCGTAGATCCGTTTGAAATCGGCGATGACAGCATCGAACAGGTCACGGTCGATACCGAAATTCATGCCCCAGGTCTGGATCAGACGGCGGTAGCAGTCCCACGAGGTCCAGGTGTAGTTTTCGCGCTTCGAGAGCTGCTCGACGAAATCGTCGTTCATACCGACATTGAGGAATGTGCTCATCGCGCCGGGCATCGACATCGCAGAGCCGCTCCTTATCGAAAGCATAAGCGGATTCGCCGGATTTCCGTAGTTGAGCCCCGTCTTCTCCTCAAGGATCTCGAGCTCGTTCGTTATCGTTGTGTAGATCTCCTTTTCGATCTCCGGGTGCTTCATCAGTGCGCTCCTCCTTCTGAAGAGCTCCGTCGTAAGGATGAAGCCGTCCGGGACAGGCATCCTGTACTCCTTGATTTTCTTCAGGAAGTAGCCCTTGGCTCCGAGGAAAGCCTGGTTGTCGAGGACCTCGTCGGTCTTGTCAATCTCGGTCAAAAGAAGGTTGCGCTTGTAGCTCATTATCATGTGGATGTCTTCGCTCGTGAGGTTGCGCGGCATCTCGTGAAGGATCGCAAGCATGTTGTTTATCATGCTGTCGACCTGCTGCATCAGGAACGAAGAAGAGATGACATCTCTGTAGAACTCCTCGCTCCGTTTGTGGATGATCATCTCCTTTTCCTTCGGCGAGGAGTAAGGGATGTTGTGCTTTTCGATATACTGCTCGATTATCGTTTTGAGGTTCGCATCGTGGATCCCGAGGAAGTAGTCGTAGACGATCTTGCTCAGATCCTCTGCAAAGAACTCGAATATGTTGGTGTACTGGTCAAGCGAGAAGCTGGATGAATCAAGGCTGTACTTCAGGATCTTGAGGTCCGAATTAAGGCTCTCGTTCGTTATGCCGCCCAGCTCGAGACCGTCGCGGAAAAGCTCGAGGATCTCTGTGGCTTCGCGCAGATAGTCGGCCGAGATATAGGGCAGTTTCGCCGTGGCAATGAGCTTTTCGACCATCGTCGAAATGAGCTGCTCCATCCTGTAGATCATGCCCAGAGCCTCGAATTTGGGCTCACGGTACTCTCCGTACATCGATGGGATCCCTATCGCGATGTGACGCTTGTAGTAGATGTTCTCGATGCCTTCGGTCTGCTCCTCCGAAAGGACCGTCTTCTTCAGAGTCGACATGATCTTGAACGATATCTTGACCGCCTTTTTCCAGTCGCCGGAGGTCGTCGCCTCTTCGAGCTCGTCAATGGTCGACTGATGTATATATGTGATTTTTTTGAGTTTTTTACTGATATCACCCGGGTTGAGATAGTACTTTTCCTTCAAGAGCTGATAGATGTGGAAGAGGTCTGCCACCTTGCTTTTGCCCTCGTCGTTGCCGTCGCCGTAGCGTGCGATGAGCTCCTCGATCTTGGCAAGTTTGAAGTCGAAAAGCTCCTCTATACCGACACCGCTCTTCTTCAGGACGAAACTGGAAACGTAGTGGACGTTTTTGTACATCTCGTTCTCGGTGTCGAGCTCGCGGTAGATCTCCTGCGGGATCCTGTTTTCGAGCTGCGACTTTTCGCCGGTCGCCCAGAAACGGAAAATGTCCTTCGCCAGACGGATGTGCGTGTTGTTGCTCTCAGCGTGGATCTGCTTGCGGAAGAAGTGTGTCAGATGATCCTTTCTGTGGCAGGTCTCGTCGATCCTGGTAGAAAGCTTCCTGAGCTCGCCCTCCGCTCCGATCTCGTTGAAATAGACAGGGAAAAGGACCGCGATCTGCCTTGCGATATGGTAGCACGGACCGATCTGGCTGTTCAGGAATTTGGTGATGTCGCTCTGGAAAAGGTCGGTATCCGAAATGAATACGCCGCCGATCTTCAGGTTGATGAGGAGCGACGAGAGCAGCTTGGTGCTCTTTGCCGGGTTGACCTCGATGATCTCGAGCCATGTCCTGATGTTTTTGACGTGGTTCTTGTCAACGATCATCTGCCAGTCGGAGTTTACCCCCTTGAGCTCGGGATTCACGAATCCGAAGCGGATGACGGCATCGAAGAAGTGGTCGCAGATCTCCGGCGTCCCGCGTTTGAGGAGCTCCTTTCCGAGAGTTTTGATGCAGTCGAGGATCGCGCTCTGGAACTTGTCGGCAACCGGCTTGAAGAAGTCGAACATCCTTGAAATGAAGCGCTTCGACTCGCCCTCGTCGTTTATCGGAACGATCTTCAGCGTCCTGTTGAGGTCGAAAAGGAGATATTCGCGCATATCCTCCATCGAATCGATGCTGAGAAGGTAGAAAATGTAGTAGATCTTGCAGATAGGCGTCTCGATGAAGTCGATCGTGTTGCGCAGCCTGTTCGTAAAGAAGTTGAAGTCCGGCAGGTTGAAAAAGACCTTGCACTCCGTCGCCTTTTCGATCTCCTCGCGGCAGTTCGTGTAGAGCTCGGGCGGGAACTGCGCCTTGATGGCATTTTCGATCTCGAGGGATTCGTCGCCGTGCTCGATCTTCGTCTTTTCAAGCCACTCAGCAAAGGTCTCGATATTCTCCCAGTAGTCCAGATTCACCGAGAAGGTGCGTTTCAGAAGGTCGAAGATCTTAGCCTCGAACCTGGGATCAGCGCTGATATCCGAAACATATTTCCTAAGCGAACTCGAAACCTCCTTGAGATCGCCGTCCTCCACAGAAAGGACCGAAATCGCCGTATTCAGGTAGAGTTCGAAAAGCTCGATGGTAGTCTCGTTTTTCTGAAGCACCTTGTAAAGCAGCTCCAGAACGTTGAAGAGCGTCTGGCGGTGCCTGTCGCGCAGCGAAGCGGACATCTTCTGCCCGTAGATCTGCAAGAACCAGTCATTAAGCTGCGTCAGGATCTTTACACCATCGGGCAGATTGGCGAAGGTCCAGAGGTTTTCAAGCATGATCCAGCGGTAGGATTCGATGATCTCCGAAAGGTTCGGAAACGGGTGGTTCAGCTCGAGGATGAAGTTTCTCATCCGCTTTTCGATCATCGGATGCTTTGAAACCGAATCCAGAACAAACTGTTCGTTCTGTGAAAATTCATAGCTTGCCACGAAGGTCTCAGCGAGGTTGACCTTCAAAGCCTCTGACGTGTTGATCAAATCAGACATTCCCTGCTCCTTATTTTTATTTTATAAAATCCGCAATAAAGTCAGTACCTTCTCTCGATGTTATCCTGCACTTGCGCAGGGTACCGAAGTTCTTGTCAGCGGCATTCGTGACTATCGTTATGCCGTCGATCTCAGGCGCCTGGTTCCAGCAGCGGCCCGTCGGGACGCGAAGCTCGCCGTCGATCCCCTCGTAAAGCATTTCGCACTCGCTCCCGACAAAACGGTTGAGCCTGCGCTCAAGGCTCTCGTGAAGGAGCGCGTTGACCTCGTCGTAGCGTTCCTTTGCCGCTTTTGCCGGCACGGCACGCAGCTTCCCGGATGCAGAGACCGCCTCCTTTGAGTATTTGAAGACTCCGCCGTAATCAAAAAAGTCATGTGAAATAAACGATTTAAGTTCTTCGTGGTCAGCCTTCGTCTCAGTCGGGAAAGATGAAAGAAGAGTAGTTCTCAGAAGATAGTCGTCTCCGAAGATCCGGTTGATCCTCTCTATCAAATCGTAGATGTCCCTGCCGGTGTAGCGGCGGTTCATCGACTTCAGGACACGGTCGCTGATGTGCTGTATCGGGATCTCGAGGTAGTTGTACATCTTGTCGAGATCGCGGATCAGCTTCAGA
>JAGAAT010000052.1 GCA_017615095.1 bacterium | reverse complement strand
CCTTGTGAGCTGATAGTCGTGGGAAAAGGAATGGTCTGAGATTTCGTGCCCGCTGCGGACGATCTCTTTTAAAATCCCGCTGTTTTTTTCGTTAAAACCGTGTGCCGTGATGAAAAAAGTCCCTTTTATCGAATTTTTGTCGAAAAGTTCGATAAATCGTCTGATCCCGTTGATATAAATCGGATCTTCGCTGATTTCCGAAGTTTCGATTCCGTGTATCGCGTAATAGCAGATCAGCGGGTCGACATCGACGTTTATGCAGGCGATCTTCATTGAAACCTCAATTATTTCAACATTCTTTTCATTTCAAAGTAGGGGAGTCGCGTCATCTGGCACACCCCGTTTCCTGTAATCTCAAACCCGTTTTTTTTGTAAAAGTTTACGGCTCTTCTGTTGTCGGCGTAAACTTGAAGAAAAAGCTCGTCTTTTCCTGACATGGCCGAATTTAAAAGTTCTGTTCCTATTCCTTTGTTCCAGAAGTCGGGAAGGACAAAAAGCCCTTCAATACAGTCTGCTGAAGTCGAGATCACACCGACAACCTTTCCCTCATATTCGTAAACCGAATTTTTGCAGCTGCGGAGCGTTGACGAGGTGAATTTTTTTTTGTCTTTTTTAAAAAAACCGGGCTCGACTTTCAGTGAAAGTGCGTCGTTCGATTGTTCGTAAATAGTTTCGATGTCTTGCAGATCGGATTCTTTAAAATTCCTTATCATTGATATAACAACTTGAATTTATTGCTGTTATTCGTATGCTCCGGCTCTTCTGAGCAAGTCTACGATGTTATAGTTGCCGGTGTACTGGGCCCTTGTGAGGGCGGTTCTTCCCTTGTCGTCTTTTGCATTTATATCGGCTTTCTTCGAGATCAGGAACTGTACGACTTTCTCAAAACCTCTTCCGGCTGCGATCATGAGCGGAGTGCTTTTCTGTCTGTCGATGATTTTGAAATCGGATCCTTTTTCAAGGAGCAGCATGACAACAGGTTCCTCCCTTTTCGAACAGGCGTAAAGCAGAACTGTTTCGCCTTCCTTGTTTTTTGCCTCAAGGTCTGCGCCAGCCGCAAGAAGCATGTCTATCATTTTGCCGTTGCCGTTGCGGACTGCATACCAGAGAGGAAAGAGACCGTCTGAGAATCTGCGGTTTACCGAAATCTGACGTTTGATGAGGTTTTCCGCGATATCGAGATAGCTGTTCAGAGTCGCGTAAGCCATAAGTTCATCCTGCTCGGAACGTTTCTCAATGAGAGCCTCTTTGTTGAGAAGGTATAAAACGACATCATGCCTGTTCTCTCTCTTCGCGAGTATGAGGGCGGTGTCGCCGTTTTTGTCTGCGGCATCTATGGATGCACCTTTTTCGGTGAAAGTCTTTACAAATTTTATGTGGCCTTTCTTAGCTGCGACGATGAGCGGTGTCTCGCCGTTGTTGTTGGCTTTGTTGAGGTCGGCGCCCTTGCTGATCATGAGTTCCGCTATGTCATCGAAATTTTTGTGGAGCGAGATGAGAAGCGGGGTGTTGCCGAACATATCTGACGAGTTGACGAACGAGCCGTGTTCCAGGAAGAGCTTGACAAGACCTATGTTTCCGCGTGAAGCTGCGACAAGTATCGGTGAGTTGCCTTCACTGTCCTTGAGGTCGATTTTAGCATCGTTTTTAACGAGCATGTGGACCATTCTCGGTTTGTCTGCGAGAACTGCCGACATGAGTGCGGTTCTTTTTTTGTTGTCCATCAGATTGATGTTTGCACCGTGCTTGATAAGTGTGTTGGCGATTTCTTTTTTATCATTCTCCACTGCCCACATGAGGACTGTCTTGCCGTTTTTGTCCTTGATGTTCATGTTTGCCTTGCCTTCGGCGAGAACATCGATCATGTCGCGGTTGTTCGTGAAAGCCGCAACCCAGAGAGCGCTGAGACCGTCGCTGAACTTGGTGTTTACGTTGACTCCGATATTTATAAGTGTCTGAACGAGTTCCGCGTCACCGATGACGAGACCGCGCTGAAGCAGGAATATGGAGTCTTTGGGTTTGATCTGTGCTCCGTGTTTTTTGAGGAGTTTCGCCATTTCGTATTTGCGTCTTTCAACACAGTAGGTGATGAGGTTTTTACCGGTTTTGTCGGCAACATCCGCCTTTGCACCGGCATTGAGGAGAAGTTCCGCGATGTCGGTTCTTTCCTTGACTGCGGCATACCAGAGCAGCGTGAGGCCGTCTTCGTAAACCTTGTTGACGTTTGCCTTGAGAAGAGTGAGCGATCTGACTCTGTCGACATCTTCGTTTACGACTGCCTGTTTGAGCATCGCATCGGCATCCGTCGAAGCAAAGCGGACTCCCAATTTTGTGAGTCTGTTGATTACTTCGACGTTTCCGGTGTCTATCGCCCATGCCAAAAGCGTCTGACCTGCGGAATCCTTGATATTAACGTTGACGCCGCCTTTAAGATATTCGTCGAAAGCGCTCCAAGCCTGCTTTTCAGCGGCAAGCCATAAAACTGTCCTGCCGTTTTCAAAAGTAAGGTTGAGCATAGTTTTCTGTTTTGTGACGATCGATGCGAGCCACGGATCGTTTTTGTCGACCGAAACGCGCATAAGGGCCGAGCATTCCGTCGATGAAAGCAGTGCGCCTCTTCCGGTGAAGTATCCCGCCATGACCTTCTGACCGCCCAGAACTGCGGCAAGAAGCGGAGAGAGCCCCGATTTGTCGTGGTAGTTTATGCTTGCACCTTTCGACAGAAGATCTTTTGCAAGGTCTAAGTCACCCGATTTTGCAGCCGCTACGAGTTCGTTGTTTACCTCTTCGAGGCTTTTGATTATCGGAATGATTGTGATTCTTTTCTCGGTCTTTTTGCCTGACTGGATTTCTATCGCCTCGTCTTTTGTCGTATGACCTTCGAGCTCGAAGCGTACTGTGTGGGTGCCGGGTTCGATGTCGTTTATGGTGCAGGGAGCTGTGCAGCTTTTAGGAGAATTGCCCGAAACGTCGAGAGTGACTTTTATGCCCTGTTTTTCGGATGAAAACGAAGCTGAGCCGGGAAGAACGACAACCGGAGCCGGAGCCGGAGCAACCGGTTCTTCGGGAACGACATACTCTTTCGGAGCCGCTTCTTTAAATTTTTCAGCCTTGTATTTTTCAAGTTCTTTGTTTTCTTCTACAAAAACCGGAGTTTCAGTCTTTTTGCCGTGGATCATCGAAACAACAGCTTCGAGAGCCTTTTTCATGCCTGCTGCCGTGCCGTTGAAGTCGGTTGCGCCGGCTTCTGTCTTTCTTTTGCCGTCAACATAGATGTAGTTTACCGTCAGTGTGAAAATTCCGGCAAAGTATTCGATTGACGGAAGTACGACGATGTCGGCTTTCAGAGCTTTTCCGATTTCAACCTGACACTCCATCTGGCTGCAGTTCGACCATTCGGGCGAGCGTTTTTTTACATCGTTCACGGTGCTGTCGGCAATGATGGTGTATTTGCCGATACTCCCTAAAAGTTTTGTGATGTATTCTTTCGAGCCTTTGACGACATCGGGGTGGATTTTGCCGGTGTTGTCGGAAGTGTCCATGACAATAAGCGTTTCGGCAAACAAATCGGTAAAAAAAACAATAAAAACAATGAATATGATTCCGAGCAGTTTTTTCATAAAAAT
>JAGAAT010000051.1 GCA_017615095.1 bacterium | reverse complement strand
CTGAGCGAGCTGCTCCAGCAGCGAATTTTCATCTCTTCTTTCTTCCATCAGAACGATACCTTGAGTTCAAGTTTTCTCTTCTTACCTGTGCTTTCCGTCACTTCGATAAGGTACTCCTGGGAGTAGTCCTCATCCTTTATTTTGAAGGCGATACCGCCGTTTACGATCTCGTCGAACAGCATCGAGAAGCGGTCGACGTGGTACTGCGCGTTGTCGATTTCCGTTTTTCCGCCCCTCATCGAATAGATCTTTACGGATTCGATGTGGAAGCGCTGTCTGTAGCGGTTTTTCACCGAAAAGTTGACTGCGACGACTCCGTCTTTCCCGATTTTGCAGATGCGGTCGCTGCGCAGGAAAACCAGCTCTTTTTCAACTCTCGCTGAATAGCTGCTGCACTGGAAAAATTCGCTGAACGCCCTTGCGAAGAGCGAAATCATCTCTCTCTCGACCTCATTCGAGAGCTCCTTCAGCTTTTTTTCGTGTTCCTTTTCGAGCTCCTTCTTGATCACCTCAAGCTCTCTGTTGAGCTCCTTGTTTGCGTTTTCCCACTCGGGGTAGGAGAAGATCACGCGGTTGCTTGCCCTGCCTGGTTCGCTCAGGATCAGGTTGAAGATCATGGTCTGACCGGAGTTTATCTTGAACTGAACGTTGGAATTGAGTCCGTACATCTGCTCTTCCGGCGTATCCGGGAACATGAGACCCCAGATTTTCATCTTGAGCGGATCCTCCTCGACCTCGACCTGGAGGAGCCCTGCGTCTCCGATCGTCGGATTCTCGGCGAGCCTGATATTTTGCGGGAACTCGATGACAAAAACCTCTCCGATGGCGATGTTTATCGTTCTGTATATCACTGTATCGCTGTTTTTTATCGTTATGACGGAGACCTTTTCGGTTATGGGCTGCGAGGCTTGGTCCACGGCTTTCTGACTCTCCTCCGCAGAGAGCCCTAAGCAAATCAGTAAAAGAGCAGAAATTGTTGATATTATTGTATATTTTGTCATTCAAAAACCCCGCTTTCTTCGGTTAGGAGATAATCCTTTTTATTCTCCGAAAGAAAGGCACGGAGCTGTCTCAGGTCTGGAAAGCTCCTGCCTGCGTAAAATTCGACGAAGAGCCCGTCCGGCGAGAGTTCCAGAGATATCGGCGTCACGATGAGCAGAGCCGAAAACCAAAGGTGATCGCGCCTCGTTTCACCATCTCCCGAATAGTCGACGGCACTGTGGAAATCCATTTCGCCGATCCCCTCGACGGTCAGTGTAGAGCCGGCTTTGAAATCACCTTTGAGGATCTTGAGCCTGGTAATGGAAAATGTCGTTGCGAAGTTCCTGTTTTTCCAGAGGTCGATCTTGTCGCGGTGGACGGACTTGTCGAGGAGGATCTGCCTGAACTTCGGTGTAAGCATGTTGTAGGCATCTTTGAGGTCGTTTTCGATATCGGGACTGATACCCTCGAATTTCCCGATAAAATCTGTCAGAAACCGGTGTATCCGCACGCGGTTCGTCTCGTTGTCGAGTATGTCGCTGCCGGAAAAAACGACGCGCTTCCCCTGTTTGTCGAAGGCTATCACCGGAGTCGGCTTTATCGCGACAGAATAGGCGAAAAGAAGGGCTGTGATCGTTACCAGAAACATCATTACACACAGACATGACATGAAGATGATTGATGTTTTTCTGATTTTCTCGATGTCGCGGTATTTCATAAGATTAAAAAAGTCGTTTGCCTCTTCTCGTTTCATCGTTTGAACCTTGAGCTTAAATTGTTGATATTTATCTCCTGTATCGCAGATGCCGCGTTTTTCGCCTCGTCAGAGTAGACTATCCTTCCGGCAAAAAAGGGGATCAGGATAAAGCCGAGCCCCATGAAGACGAGCCCCGATACCGATGCGACCGTCTCGCCGGTTATGTCGTAGATGTATGGGCATGTGAAAGATTTTCCCAGGTTTTTCAACAGCTCGACCATCGCCGGAGAGACTATGAAAATGAAAACAGAATAGAGGATCGGCCAGAGGATGAGCGCGGCGGTGGATTTGAAAAAGAGTCCGATCGAGGCGAAGCCGCGGTTCGGAAATGCCGGGAAGGTGAGTGCTGCGCAGAGGGCGACGGTGTTGAGTGACATCATCGTGCTCCATCCGAAAGTGTAAATGACCTCCTTCGCGGTCCAGATGGATAGCATCAGTAAATATATCAGCAGTTTCGTCATGTACTGAAGTGAAAAACCGGTTAAAAATCTGATCCCCGAATTGGCGAGAGTTATGTCGTGGAAACGTGGACATTCCGGGGTCACGGAGGCTTCATCCTGAACCATCGCCAGGTTGCCTGAAAGAGCTGACAGAGCGTTGTAAAATTCGCTGTCAAGCTCCTGGACCGATCCTATATCGTTTGTGAAATCCAGGGTGTTTTCAAGTAGTTGCGGTAAAAAGCCGTATAGGAGAATTATGACAGCGCTTTTCCATGCAAGCCCCCAGAAATTCGGTTTTTCGCCCCTTTGAAGCTTGAAGATCTCGATCACGAAACTCAGAACGAGACCGATAGCGATGACTATGAAGACGACATCCCAAAGCCAGCCTGCTCCGGCGTTCTGAAGAAGAGTTTTCGGATTGCTGTAGATTTTTATGTTCATGGCGTCGTCTCCACCATTTTTCTGACTGCGTCGATGACGAAGAGGTCGTTCTTCTGCGCGAAGATCGCTGCTGCCGCGCACGCCTCTACCCTGTTCAGGCCTCTTTTTTCTGCAAGGGTTTCAAGGAGGCGGTTTTCCTCTTTATCACTGGTCGCGATTGCGTAGTCGAACGGGGAAAGCTCTATTCTGACAGCCTCTGACTGGAGTTCCGGGCCGATCTGAGTCCTGAAAAGGGCTTCGGCATATCTGCCCTTGACCGTTTTCAGCGAGTTGAAGACTCCTCTTTCGGCTTCACTGAGACCGAAATCCTCGGATACCAGCCGTCTCGCCTCTTCGTCGTTGGCATGGTTCAGAAAGATCGTTGTTGTTGTGTTGATTTTTATTTTGGAAGAGAGGGATGCCTCCTTGAAACTCAGATAGTTCTGTGTGATCGTCCAGACGCCGGTGTTGTACTTTCTCGCGGTTGCGAAGAGCTCTTCGATGAGATCTCCCAGGCGCGGGTTTTTGATAAGCTGAGCGGCTTCGTCAAAGAGGATGAAGCTGTTCGTAACTTCGAATGCCGTCTTTTTTGCCTCCTGGATCACGATGAACGTGAAGAGCTCCTTGAGCTTCTGCGAAAGTGTGTTGATGCCCTGGAGGTCATAGATCACAAACGGTTCTTCACCGTAGTTTACGGTCGATCTGCCGTTGATCGCTCTCGAGACAGGATCTTCGATGAAGCCGTTCAGGAGCCTTTTTATCAGATCGCATCTTTCGTGGTCTGAATCGTCAATAAAATCAACTAGATCTGAAAGGATGGGAAACTCGGTCTCCATGTACATCCTGCGGACTGCCTTCGAGACGATGTTCCTGTACAGCTCGTCATCCATGTTCGTTCCGCGGATCTCCAGTATGAGGTCGAGTACGGCGCTCAGGAAGCTTAAAAGCGAAGAGTTCCATTCACCATTCTGAAGGATCAAGCTCCTGGGTGGAAACGGGTTCAGAATGACGCTCCCCGATGAATCTATCGGGATGAAAGTCCCGCCGTAGAGCTTTGCCGCTTTTAGGTAACTTGAATTTTCCGCACCGGCGAAATCTACTATGAAAATGCGTCCGGGATGGTTACTGTCACGTTGTATGTTGGGAAAAAAAGTGTGCGAAATAAGCATGTTGACCGTAACTGACTTGCCGCTTCACGAGCATCCGAAGATAGATCCGTTTTTGTTGTTCCTTGTGTCGCTGCCTGCGTCGAAGCCGTAAAGTTCGCCGAATCTGTTCCTTAAATAGAGCGGGAAGGGCTCGGCGGTGTTGCCGTGGTTGTGTCTTGAAAGAGGCAGCATGTCGATAAAGTTGGGTGACAGGACCCTGTGCTGCCTTTCCGAAACTGCCGTTTGAGAGGGGATGGATTTGAAAAATTCGAGGTCGTGCCCGAAGGTCTCCTCCTCGTAGTAAAATCCGTAACTTTTCAGTGTGTTTACGATTTTTTCGGTGTTCCGTTCAAGTTCGCCGGCGTTCTGACTCCAAATGATGATTTTTGAGGAGAGGAATCCTATTTTGCGGCGCGTCTCCGTAAGAGTATTCATAAGGGTGTCGGCGTCGGCTGCGTTTTTTGCCGCTCCGCGTCCGCTCGTCGCGATATAAAAACGCTCCTTCGCCTCAAGGGCAAGCCACTCTCTGGATTGAGGAAGTACTTGAAATGAGATCGAAAAAACGAAGTCGATCGGGAGCTCGTCAAGAGCATTCGATGTCATAAAAGGCTCGGTCGATTCAGGCAGAAGCTTGAGTGAAAGCACTTTGCAGAGAGTCTGCCCGACCTTGAAAAACACCGGTGTCGCGCTGCACTGATGCTGCATAAGCTCCTCTCTGACACTCATCTGCGGATGAGTCAGGCGCTCACTGCCGAAGGAGAGGAGTTCGTAGAGAAAATCTTTGATCTCTCCGGTCTTCAGCTGTCTGGATTTTGAACCGAGACTGTCGATGATCTCAGCGTGAGTCTTGAAGTCCGGTTCGGAGATGGGGAACCTCTTTTTCGGCGGATCAGTCGTGACGCAGACGAAGTTCCTGTTTGTTTTGACCCCGAGTGCGTTCAGAAAGTTGAGGCGCTGGCGGAGGACCGGATTTTTTTCATTCCGCGCCATACTTTCGATACGGCTGTCCCTACGCCTTGAAATCCTGAAAAATTCGACGACCGAGTTTTCGGTGAGCTCCCTGTCGAAAGCGGAATAGATCCGGTCGAAATCGAAATGTCTGAACCCGCTCTCGAGCCCGGAGAGCTCCCGGATAGTGAAGCGGCGCATCGAGCTTGTCAGCACGAAATCGTCTTCGATCGAGGCTATCTTCAGCATTTCAAAAAGCGACGTCATGGCTTCTGCCTCAAAAACGGTGCGGAATCACGGTACTGACGGGAATAGTAGATGTTCCCTCCGTTGAGTCTGCGGATGATAAGCAGACCCCATTCGGGTTTGCCGGAGAAGAATTTCTCGCGGATAAAGAGGGTCGCTCCGAATGCTGCGGCGGGAAGGAGGAGCAGAAATGTGAGGCTCTTCAGGGCGGCTCCGATAAAAAGGCTTACCGAAAGTATCACAGCCTGAGTTTTGTCGATCAGCTGCTGCTTTGTCCCCAGGATTTTGTATACCTTCATATCAGCCCCGAAAGGATGTTCAAAATGGTTGAAAGGGCGGCCAGAGCCGCGCCGGCGCCGAGGATCTTGAGCGCATCAGACCAGATGTTCGCGTCCTTGTTGATATATCTGAACAAAAGAGAGATTATCGCTCCGCCTAAGCCTCCGTAAATACCTATATATCTTGTAACATCAAAAACTATATCAGCCATCTCCTGAAATTTGCTCTTTATTCCGCTTGTATCGGCTGACGCCAGCAAAATCGATGGAATTGCTGAAATAAAAAATAAAATCGCTATAGCGATTATTTTCTTTCTTGTTTTAATAAACATTTAAAACACCTCGAAATAAATAAATAAAACAACAGGCTTTAAAAATAAAGCATGTGAATTTAAAATAGCTGTTAGTTTTTAAAAATCAAATTATTTTTTTATTTGCCGATTCTGGATTCGAAACGCTGAGCAAGTAAAGTATTATCTGTAAATTTTCTTTGAAAAAAGAG
>JAGAAT010000050.1 GCA_017615095.1 bacterium | reverse complement strand
TAATCATAGTCGTCGCAATTGTCAGAGCTATCCCGCCTGCAACCAGAGAAACGCTCCGTTTCAACGGCTGGAAACAGACTCCGCTTACAAAAAACGATCTGGATGAGATAAGGAAAAAGATCCAGTGCCGCTCTGTTTTTTTAAGATCAAAAATAATTTTTATTCTGGCAGCAGCACTTGTCACACTGGCCGTAACAGCGTCAACGATCAGCTTCATACTCTACCGGAACGCGCTTATCACTGAATATTCCGAATTCGCCCGCGAGGTGACTGTCGCGGTATCCGAGGTTTTGGATCACGAAAAAATCGACGAATACATTTCAAGCAAAGGTGCAGATCCGGCATATCTTGAAGTCATGCATAAACTCGAAGGTATAAAAACCACCGCTCCAACCGTAAAATTCATCTACATCTACAAGATCGAAGAGGACGGCGGTCACGTTGTCTTTGACCTCCATTCCAACAATGAGGCAGATTCTGTTCCCGGCAGACTGGTGAAGTTCGACTCAGCTTTCGAGCCCTATCTTCCGATACTTCTGGCGGGCGGCGAGATCGAACCTGTCATCTCCGACGGCCCTTTCGGGAAGCTCCTTTCGGTATACACTCCTGTAAAAAATTCCGTCGGTAAGACTGTCAGCTACATCGGCGCAGACATCCCGATGGCAATGATCGTCGGAAAAGAGCTGAACTTCCTGACTCAGATGGTGTTCCTCTTTCTGGGCTTTGTGATCCTGATCATCGCGATCGTTGTCTGGTTTGTCGATTACAACGTCATTTTCCCGATCAACTCCATGACGATGAGGACAAGCGAGTTCGCCTACAGCGGCAACAATGCGCTCGGCGAGAACGTCGAGAAGATCAAACGGCTTGACATCCATACCGGAGACGAGGTCGAAAATCTGTACAAAGCTTTCACAAAGATGACCGAAGATACGATGGGTTACGTCGATAAAATCGTCAGCTCGGCAGAGAAGATCGCGCAGATAAACAGCACTTTCGGAAAAGTTGTCTCTCCTCAGGTCAGAGACTTTCTGCTCTCCGATAACCCCGATCTCGGAGGTCAGGACATCGATGTTACAGTCATGTTCTGCGATATCCGCGGTTTTACCACCATATCGGAAAGGCTCGAACCCAAGGAGATAGTTTCGATGCTGAACCGCTATTTCACACGCCTTGAAAAACCGATCGTCGAAAACGGCGGAATCATAAACAAGTATATCGGTGACGCTATAATGGCTATTTTCGGAGTTCCGCTCCAGTCAAAGACTCACGCCTACGATGCATGGAAAGCCGCTCAGGGAATGAGAGCGGAGCTTGCAGCCTTTAACGAGGAGATCAAAAAAGAAGGACGTCAGGAGATCCGCTTCGGGATCGGTCTTTGCTCTGGCAAAGTGCTGGCCGGAAATATCGGAACGGCAAACAGGCTCGAGTACACCGTTATCGGCGATACCGTCAACACTGCGAGCCGTATCGAGAGCCTCTGCAAAACCTACAAGACAGACCTGCTCATCTCCGAGCAGACGAAGGAACTTCTTCCTGACGAGGTGTCTCTGACTTTCATCGCGGAATCGGAGATCCGCGGAAAAGAGAAACGGATCAAGCTCTATTCTTAGGCTTTTATTCAAAAAAAAATGGACCGGTTGGCGGCCGGTCCGAGAGGTTTCGATGAAAAAGGAGACAGACGGTGCTGTTTCCTACTTCTTTTTGGCTTTCTCTTTGCTTTTTTTGTCGCTTTTATCCTTTTTTCCTGAGCAGACCTTGCAAAGCTTGTAACCTGCCTTTTCAGCCTCCTCCTGCGAGTTGAATGTTACGGTGCAGCCTTTGCAGTTGTAGTAACGGCATCCCGACACATGGCAGACCTTGTTGTCCGGGTTGCAGTGCAGTTCCTCGGCGAAAACGAAAGAGAAAGAGAACAGAACGGCAAGGATCACGAACATTTTTGAAACGGTTTTCTTCATGTTTTTACCTCCTTAAAAAAACATCAAAAACAATTCGCTTGTATTGTTTTTCAAATAAAAGTCAAGTAATTTTATTTTGTTATAAATTTAAATTTATGTCACAAAAATAATTTCTTAAACGATTATTTTGATAAAACAGTGCGGCAAAATAAATCGCTATAGCGGTTTTGGAAAAAGTCCGGAGGAAATAGGGGAGGATTTTTTTTTGAAAATTATTTGCTGTATTCGTTCATTTTTGTCTCGAGAAGGTTCTTGATCTCCGCAAGACGCGCCTCTGTCTCAGCCTCGACACGCAGAACGATGACATTCTGTGTGTTGCTTGTCCTCATAAGACCCCAGCCGTCTTTGAAGGAGACTCTCGCCCCGTCGATATCGTTGACGTCGTAGCCCTGATCCTTCAGGAATTTCACAACTTTGTCTACGATCTGGAACTTCTTTGTCTCATCGACCTCTATTCTGAGCTCGGGAGTCGAATATGTCTTCGGGATACCTTCGAGAAGCTTGTCGAAATCGACCTTTTCCTGTTCTGAGACGATCTCGAGAAGCCTTAAAGCCGCGTAGATAGCGCAGTCGAAGCCGAA
Source organism: bacterium (assembly GCA_017615095.1). Lineage (GTDB taxonomy): Bacteria > UBP6 > UBA1177 > UBA1177 > UBA1177 > UBA1177. Next base: position 2,637 of record JAGAAT010000050.1, on the reverse strand, counting down.
GAAACGGTGCTTGAAGAAGACGTGTCCGCTCATTTCGCCGCCGAATGCCGCGCCGGTCTCCTTCATCTTCGCCTTGATCAGCGAGTGACCCGCCTTCCACATGATGGCGTTGCCGCCTCTTGCCGTGATGTCGTCGTAAAGCGACTTGCTGCACTTGACATCACCGACGATCGTTGCGCCCGGAACAGCCTTGAGGACACTTCTCGCGAAGATGACCAGGAGCTGGTCTCCCCAGATGATCTTTCCGGTCCTGTCTACAACGCCGATCCTGTCCGCATCGCCGTCGAAACCGATACCGAGATCAGCGCCGACCTCTTTGACCTTGGCGATCATCTTCTGGATGTATGCCTCGACCGTCGGGTCGGGATGGTGGTTCGGGAACTTGCCGTCCGGCTCTTCGAAAATGCTGACGACATTGAGACCGAGTTTTCTCATTATCGGAGCAGCAACAAAGCCGCCGACTCCGTTGCCGGCATCGACAACTACCTTTATTTTCTCGGGATTCGTTATTTTGATCGTGCTGAGAACGAATTTTTCGTAGTCCGGGATGATGTTGTAGAGCGTGTTCGTGCCAGCCTTTTCCGGCTTAAGGAAGTCTTCGTTTTCCATGATGTCGCCGATCTCCTGAATGCCGTCACCGTAGACCGGAAGGTCGATCAGGTTGATCTTGAAACCGTTGTACTGCGGAGGATTGTGGCTCCCCGTGATCATAACGGCACCCTGAACATCGATGTTGAACATCGAAAAATAGAGCAGACCGGTCGGGATCATGCCGAGGAAAATCGTGTCGATGCCGCTGTCGTTGAAGCCTTTGATCAGCGATTTTGCGAATCTCGGCGAGCTCTCGCGTGCATCGTGACCGACGGAAACTGTTTTGAAGCCCGGAAGCTTTTTTCTGTAGTAGCTTGCACAGGCACGTCCGAGGTTGTAGGCGAAATCCTCGGTTAGATCAATGTCAACGTAGCCCCTGACGTCATACTGTCTGAAGATTGTGCGATTGATTTTCATTTTCTCCTCCGTAATCAAATAACAGGGTATTTTAGTCACTTTTTTATTTATAACAATTGAATAAAAAAACGAAAAGTCGTACCGACTCTTGATTTAACGGCGAAATGTGCGATAATACTTGGATTTATTTGGAGCTGGTACTTTGGGAGAAAAAAAACAAAATAATTTCATCTTTTTTGATTCATCGACGAGCAGAGTCATTTTCGGCGGATGCGTGGACGGCGTGCCATTTTTGGATATGCCGTCGCTCGAAAAGTCGAAGCTTAGCCGCGAACTTCCGGCGCTCTTCATTAAATACTCTGAAAAGGTCGATTTTTCGGCAGTTTCAAGGATTTTTACAGGCATCGGACCGGGCAGCTTTACCGGGATCAAGACCGGAGTCGCTTTTTTCCTCGGCTTTATCTATTCGCTCGGATTCAGGAATGTCGAGGTCTTGAGCTCCTTCGCACTTGCGGCGGCTTTGTCTCCTGAAAGCGGACGCGCAAAGCTCGTGCTTATCCCGTTCAACAAAGGGGAGTTCTTCGCGGCGCTTTTCGATCGGGATCTGCATCCGCTGACAGTCGATCTCTTCCTGAAACCGCCGTGCGATGAAATCAACAATAAATTTAAGGATTTTGTCGGAATGGAAGTCGACCTTGTTTCGCCCGTCGAGTGCGGAAACGAGATACTTCCGGAACTTCAAAAAATATTCAGAATCGATAGCTGCGTATTCGACGGTTTTGCCCTGCGACCCGGATTTTTCTCCGGACTACCGCCGCAAAAGGCCCTCGACATCACCACCGAGCCCTTTCTGGTAAACCACGTCGTTGCGCCGGCTAATCTCGATAATTCGGCAAATTTATACCTTGACAAAATGGAGGCAGACATGACTCAGGAGCTTTCAAAAGAGGCAATTCTGGAAAAGCTGGCGCAGCTTAGGGAAGAGCACGCCCAGCTTGACAAACTTTCCACGGAACTCTCTTCCAAGCCGGTTTTCACACCGCAGGACGAGATCGAACTCAACATGACCCGCAAGAAAAAGCTTCAGAAAAAGGACATGATCGCCTACTACGAGGCAATGCTTAAGAAGTAGGAAGCCTTAAGATTTTTTTGATTGGCGTGGATATTTGAAATTGATTCCTATTTTTTCCCCGAACCTTTTTAGTTTTTGGGTCGCTGTAAATTTTGTCAATCCGTATTTCCCTGCAATTTCCTGAGCTTTCGGGAATCTATAGTTCTGTTGAGCAAAGTAATCATCTAAAATCGTCCGGTTTATAAAATCGTAATACAGCAGATCGTTTTTCTCCATCTCGAACATGTCCAACACGCAAACCGTAAGTAACTCTGAAAGCATTTTTTCGGGTTTTTTGTTCCACGCAGCTTCTATCTTGTGAAGTGTTTCTATCTGTTCTTCTCTTGAAATCTGTTTTTTTCCCGGAGATGGCGCTTTGTCTGGCAATGGTACCTTTTCTATATTAATGCTTCCGGCAGCCATAATATTAAGATGACGAATTGCAGTAGTCCTTTTTTTTACCCCCAATCCTTTGGTTACTTCTTCAATAAAATCTTCCCCCTTCAAGTCTGGATTGATCCCGTTCAATACATCTATTAATTTGCTGTTCATTTTTAGAGTGTATTCGGACATGGTGG
>JAGAAT010000049.1 GCA_017615095.1 bacterium | reverse complement strand
TCGGATATTTCCGCAAATCACAGTAATAAAGTTCACGGTTGTTTGTGATGAAAGTCAGGTGATCTCCGACGATGTTGCCCTCTCCCGCATAGTTGTTGATCCCGTCAAGTTTGTGCCATTTCCAGTCTTTGGAGGAAGCGTATTTTATTTCTGTAACTGAACTGCTGTCTCCTTCTTTCACATGGATCAAAACCCAGTTCTTACCTGCAAGAGCGGGTCTTGAAAAAAATGAATTATGGTTCTTGTTGTCGTAAATAAATTCATAATAATAGCTACCGTTTTCACGAAAAACAGAGATTACAAAAGATTTAAATTTCGCATTTTCCGGCGGATCTGATTCGTGAATTAAGGTAACATAGCGGTTTTCATTGAATGCCAGCATTGTTTTGTTTTGTCCTATAGTCATATATTCGTCTTTTTCCGGATCATATTCTACGATTCTGCCAGTATGGGAAAAATCCATGCCGGCAGCTCCATCAAACATTCCATGTGTATTGACTGTTCCTGAGTTTGCCTTGAAGTTGTGAACTGTCAGCAACCTGTCACAAGCGCTGACGAAAGTGTCCAAAGTTTCTTTTGTTTTCGGATGCATATCCGGCAGCTTGCACGGCCAGGGATAGCATTCGCGCTCCCCATCCTGGTTGGGGTCTTTCTCCTGAGCCTCGAGATAGACTTGATACTCTTCCCAGTTGTCCCATTCCCAGATATTGCGGACGCACTGCGGGTCGTTCTCTGTCGGCGTGTCGCAGCCGGGACGGCAGAAAGTGATCTTGCCGTTTTCATCCTTGAACGGGAAGGGTGTTTTGATCGTGTTTTCGTTGTAGCGGAGATCAAGACATTCGACAGTTTCAGAAGTGTCTGAATCGTTGTCCTGATCGACATCCGGCGTTTTGTCCGAATCTTCGACTGGATCAGCGTCTTTGTCTGCGTCTTCATCAACAAGAGTTTCAGAATCCTGCCTCTCTCTGTCGGCATCAGAAACTGCGTCGGAATCGTTCGCCGAGCCGGACGATGAGCAGGAAGAAAATAAGAAGACAAATAAAATAACCGATAAACTCAGCAACTTTTTCATTATTGTACCTCCGTCGGCATATTTGTTTTTGCAGTGCTGACACAGCATACTTTTTTGCAGCGGAACAACAAGAAAAAAATGATGTAACAGCCAAAAATAATTAGAGAAAATCCTTAAAGACAGACTGATGGCGAAAAATATGATTTATGGATTTATTTCTTCAGAAGCTTTTCAAGTTCAGAGCTGAGCGACTTGAGAGTGGACTCTACGGTGCTGTAAACCGTGTCGTAAACCTCGTTGGTCGTCTGTTTGATCTTGCGGATGTTGTCGTTTCTGATCGCTGCCTGAGCTGCCGAAAGTCTTGCGATCGGGACTCTGTAAGGCGAGCAGCTGACGTACTGGAGCTTGCATCTGTGGAAGAAATCGATCGAATCAGGATCGCCGCCGTGTTCGCCGCAGACACCGAGCTTGATGTTAGGTCTTGCCTTTTTGCCGCGTCTTGCCGCGATTTCGACGAGCTGTCCGACACCTGTCTGGTCGATCGAGCGGAAGGGGTTCTTCTCCAAAATTCCCTTGTCGATATAGTCGTAGATGAACTTATTGGCATCGTCACGGCTGTATCCCAGGCACATCTGAGTGAGGTCGTTCGTGCCGAATGAGAAGAATTCTGCGTGTTCCGCGATTTCGTCGGCGGTAAGCGCACCTCTCGGAACTTCGATCATCGTTCCGACCATGTATTCGACGGTTATTCCCTTCTCCTTGAAGACCTGCTCTGCGGTCTCGCGGATGATCTTTTCCTGATATTTGAACTCAGCGACATTGCCTACGAGCGGGACCATGATCTCCGGGCAGACCTTGACCTTCTCTTTCGTAAGGTCGCAGGCAGCCTCGATGATGGCTCTCGTCTGCATTTCGGTGATCTCCGGACGGGTGATGCCGAGTCTGCATCCTCTGAGACCGAGCATCGGGTTGATTTCGTGAAGAGCTTTGATCTTGTCGTTGATCTTATCCTCGGAGCAGCCCATGATCTCAGCCATCTCCTTGATCTGCTGGGGCTCGCTGGGAAGGAACTCGTGAAGCGGCGGGTCAAGAAGTCTGACTGTAACGGGAAGCCCTTCCATCTCCTTGAAAATCGCATAGAAGTCGCTTCTCTGGTGTCCGATGAGCTTTGCAAGTGCAGCCTTTCTGCCCTCGAGGTCGTCGGCAAGGATCATCTCGCGGATCGCTTTGACTCTGTCGCCCTCGAAGAACATGTGCTCGGTCCTGCAAAGTCCGATACCCTGTGCACCGAATCTGCGTGCGGTAGCTGCGTCTCTCGGGGTGTCGGCGTTCGTTCTGACCTTGAGCTCGCGGCGGTTGTCTGCCCACTTCATAAGCTTTTCGAACTCATCGTCGAACTTGGGAGTCTCTGTCTCGACCTGACCGAGAAGGACTTCGCCGGTGCTGCCGTCGATCGAGATCCAGTCGCCCTCTCTGAGAACGAGATCTCCCGACTTTATCGTCTTTTCCTCAACGCTGATGTTGAGTCCGCCGCAGCCGCTGACGCAGCATTTTCCCATGCCTCTGGCAACAACGGCAGCGTGTGAAGTCATTCCGCCGCGACCGGTCAGGATGCCGTTTGCAGCGACCATTCCGGTGATATCCTCAGGGCTTGTCTCGAGTCTGACGAGGATCGTCTCCTTGCCGTCAGCCTTCCATGCAGCAGCATCTTCAGCGCAGAAAACGATCTGACCGGTACCTGCACCCGGGCTTGCCGGAAGTCCCTTCGTGATGAGCTTCGCGCTCTTTTTGCTCGACTTGACGAACTGCGGGTGAAGAAGCTGGTCGATCTGATCCGGAGTGACTCTGAGAAGTGCCTCGTCCGTCTCGATAAGACCCTCGTCGACCATTTCAACGGCGATCTTTAATGCCGCTGCTGCCTTTCTTTTGCCGTTTCTTGTCTGGAGCATCCAGAGTTTTCTGTTCTGGATCGTGAACTCGATATCCTGCATATCCTTGTAGTGGAGCTCAAGCTTTTTGTAGACATCGCAGAGGTCTGCATAAACCTCGGGCATATACTCTTCGAGCGACGGATACTTCGCGTTTCTGTCTTCCTCGGAGACGCCGTTGTCTCTAGCCCAGTTGCGGCTTCCGATAAGTGTTACCTGCTGCGGGGTCCTGATCCCGGCGACGACATCCTCGCCCTGAGCGTTGATGAGGTATTCGCCGAAGAAGTGATGATCTCCCGTTGCCGGGTTTCTCGTGAATGCGACGCCTGTCGCGCAGTCGTTGCCCATATTTCCGAAGACCATCGCCTGAACGTTGACTGCGGTCCCCCAGTCGTCGGAGAAGCCGTTCATCTTTCTGTAAACGATCGCCCTTTCGTTCATCCAGCTGCCGAAAACAGCCTCGATCGCGCCCCAGAGCTGCTCCATCGGATCGCTCGGGAAATCGTTTCCGGTCTCGTTCCTGATGATCTTCTTGTACTCTTCGACAAGCTCCTTGAGGTTGTCAACGGTCATCTCGAGGTCGCTCTTTATGTTGTTTTTTTCTTTGATAGCGGTGATCGCGGACTCGAAATTCTCACCCTTTACGCCCATTACGACGTTGCCGTACATCTGCATGAAACGGCGGAGGCTGTCCCATGCGAATCTTGTATCCTTATCGGTCCTGATAAGACCGTTGATGGTTTTTTCGTTGAGTCCGAGGTTGA
>JAGAAT010000006.1 GCA_017615095.1 bacterium | reverse complement strand
GTCCTTACCAAGGACGCACTCTAGCCGACTGAGCTACAAGGGCCTCAAATGGAGCGGGAAACGGGATTCGAACCCGCGACCCTTAGCTTGGAAGGCTAATGCTCTAGCCAGCTGAGCTATTCCCGCCCGAGGTGGTGGAGGGGGGAGGATTCGAACCTCCGAAGTCATTAGACGGCAGATTTACAGTCTGATCCCTTTGACCGCTCGGGAACCCCTCCATCGTGGAGCTAGCGATGGGACTTGAACCCGCAACCTTCCGATTACAAGTCGGGAGCTCTGCCAATTGAGCTACGCTAGCCTGGTAAATCAAATTTCAAGTAGCAGAAAAAAGCAGGGGGAAAATACACACTTTTTTTTCCGTGTCAAGGTTTTTTTGTGATTCAACCGTAAAAAAAATAAAAAAATAGAGAAATTACGAACTCTTACACTCACGAAAATATTGAGAAGCGCTTTTTTTCTGTCAAAAAGAGTTTTTTTTCTATAGGATGTTTTTGTTTTTATTACTTCTTTAGAGAGGACTTAATGATTCTTTCCGCAGTAAAAGGAATGAGCGATCTGTACGGTTCCCGCGCAGTCCGCTGGACAAAAATGGAAGAGACCATCAAAAAAATAGTCGCATCGTCGAATTTCACCGAGATCAGGACCCCGATAGTCGAGGAGCTGGCGCTTTTCAAAAGGGGCGTCGGCGAGAGCACAGATGTCGTTCAGAAGGAGATGTACGACTTTCTTGACAAGAAGGGGCGCCACATCGCGATGCGTCCCGAGGGAACGGCCGGCGTTGCCAGAGCCTTCGTCGAGCACGGATTGGGGCTCAACGAACCGCTTCCCTTAAAAACCTTTTATATAGGACCTTTTTTCCGCTACGAGAGACCGCAGAAGGGGAGATACCGCCAGTTCCACCAGTTCGGGATCGAGGTTTTCGGCGACGAGACTCCGCAGATCGACGCAGAGCTCATCTTCACGGCGATGCGCGTCTTAAACAGTTTCGGTATCCCGGCGGAGGTCCACATCAACTCGATCGGCTGCCAGAAGTGCCGCGCAGACTACCGCGAAAAGCTGCTCTCCTACTTCTCGACAAAGAGAGAAGGGCTCTGCGAGGACTGCCGGAACCGCATGGAAATCAACCCGCTGCGCCTTTTGGACTGCAAGGTCTGCGATCCGAAAGTCCACTGCGCGGATATCCCGAAAATCACCGAATCTCTCTGCGACGACTGCCGGGGACACTTCGAGCAGCTCCAAAAGTCGCTCACGATCTTCGGCGTCCCGTTTGTTGTCGATCCCTTCATCGTCCGCGGGCTTGACTACTACACCAAGACGGCTTTCGAGATCACTGCCGTTACCGGCGGTTCCCAAAACGCAGTCGCGGGCGGCGGCCGCTACGACAATCTTATTCACGATATCGGCGGCGCACAGATGCCGGCGACCGGCTTCGCGATGGGGCTTGAACGCCTTTTCGACCTTATTCCGGAGGATTTTTTCGAGCTTCCGCAGGTCTCTGTCGGCTATGCGCTCTCCGAAGACGCTGTAGATCAGCTTGTCGCCTTCGCAAAAAACATGGCAGATCAGCCTCTCAACTTTTTTGCAGACTACAAGCCCAAAAAGCTGAAAAAGGCGCTTCAAAAGGCGGACCGCGTTGCCGCAGCCTTCACCTTCATCATCGGTGAAGACGAGGCGAAAGAGCACATGATCCTTGTCAAAAACATGAAGACCGGAGAACAGAAAACCTTTGCCCAGAACGATATCGGAACGATCCTTGCATTCTGCCGCTAACAGCCAAAGGAGGCTCAAATGAAATCGATTTTCAGATTTTTCCGCAACATTTTTACTGTAATAGGCGTTTTGACAGTGCTCACGGTCGTCAGTCTGGTCATGCTGATAGTCTCCATTTCGGATAAAATCTCCAAAAGCGGCGGCTTCAAGGAGGAGGTCTTCGAAAACACTCTGCTGACGATAAACACATCTGCGATCTCCGGGGATGTTTTCGCCCAGACCGACTACATGGTCCTGAACTCCTACTTCACGAAGCAGATTTCACTCATCGATACGCTTTCAACGATCCAAAACGCAGCCAACGATCCTAAAATATTGGGCATTTTTATCAACATGAACTCCTTGAAGCTGAATTACGCGCAGACAGAAGAGCTCCGTAAGGGGCTTGCCGAATTCAAAAAAAGCGGCAAACCGGTCTATGTCTGGAGCGACAGCTACGGCGAGATCGCAAGCGGCACGAAGAGCTACTTCCTTGCCTCGGTCGCGGACAAAATCTATATCCAGGAGGCGGGAGCTATCGCCTTCAACGGACTGGAATCGACCTCCGCCTTCTTCAAAAACACGCTCGAAAAGCTCAAGATCGAGATGATCGGCGGCAAGCGCAAGGAGTACAAGACCTACTGGAACACCTACACCGAAGAGAAGTTCACCGACGCGCACAGAGAGTCGGCGGAATCGCTTCTGAACTCGCTTTTTTCAAAGATAGCGGCAGAGGTTTCGGAATCCAGAAAGATCCCTATCAACGAGGTCTACAGGATCGCAAACCAGCCTCCGCTCTCGTCGAAGCAGGCTCTTGACGCAAATTTCGTTGACGGGATCAAGTACCTCGACGAGGCTGTCACAGAGATGAAGACAGCCACAAAATTTACGAGAAAAATGTCACTTATACGCTACAACAAGAGCTCCGTAGACTTCATCGACATTGCCGGACTGAGCACCGTGCCGGCTCCGCCGCAGATCGCTGTGATCGAGATCCCGGGCGGGATCCACCGCGGCGAGAGCGACATTTCACCCTCGGGCAACCCGGAATCGAGCGGCTCGGCAACTATCGTTTCGCTCCTCAAAAAGGCGTGGAGGGACGACAACATCAAGGGCATCATCCTCCGCGTCAACTCGCCGGGCGGCTCTGTCGTAGCCTCCGAAACGATCTGGAACCAGATCGGGGCGATGCGCAGAGAAAACAGAAAGCCGATAATCGTCTCGATGGGCGGCGTCGCGGCATCCGGCGGATACTACGTTTCGATGGGTGCAGAGAAGATCTTCGCCGACCACTGCACGATAACCGGATCGATCGGCGTCGTCATGGGAAAGACCTACACCCGCGAGTTCTTCAACATGCTCGGAGTCACATTTGACACGGCATCGACAGCCGACACCCCGAACATCTTCTCGGCTCTGGACCGACTGACTCCTGAGCAGACGGAATACTTCGAAAAGATGATGGACGAGACCTACGATTCGTTCGTTTCGCGTGCCGCACAGGGCCGCGGGATCGAAAAATCGGAGCTCGAAAAGTACGCGAAAGGCAGAGTCTGGTCGGGCGAAATGGCAAAAAAACACGGGCTGATAGATGAGATCGGCGGCTTCACGGATGCTTTCGACTTTATGAAAAAGAGACTCGGCACCGCTGAGGCAAAGCTCGTGAAATATCCGCGGGAGAGCGACTTCCTGACGCTCATTTTCAGGGACGATGAGGACGAAACCCTCGCCGCATCAAGGTTCGGCAAACTCAGCAGCATGTTGAACAGGCTCGTCAGGATCATCAGCGTCATGGATCGCGAGATCAACTCCGACGGAGAACTTTACAGACTCGAAGAGAACATAGAGATCGACTAAATTCCGCAATGCGCACAAAAATCCTACGCATCCGCTTTGATAATCTGCTTGAAAAGGCGAAGCTGAAAGAGGAGACCTTTCTGATCTTCGCCGCAGTCCTGATCGGTATCGTTACCGGCGCCGCGTTTCTCTGCTTCAGCCACCTAATCGACTGGCTCTCGCACATCTGCGTCGGCGAAGCGGCATCGAACAGTGTCGCAGGCTACCGCAGGCTGTCCCTCTTCATCAAAATCGTCCTGCCTCTCGGCGGCGTGACGGCGGGCGGCTTCATCATCCGCTACCTCAGCAGGGAGAGCGGCGGTTCAGGGATCGGTTTCCTGCTGAAGACCCTGAAACTCAAAAACGGCATAATCCCGCCTATGCTGGCGGTTTTCAAAATCATTACGGCATCTCTTTCCATCGCGACGGGAATCCCGCTCGGCAGTGAAGGTCCGATCATCGTCATCGGCTCCTCGATCGGCTCGACACTCGGTCAGATCCTTGCGATGCCGATCTCGAGGATAAAGCTCTTCGTCGGCTGCGGCGCGGCGGCAGGTCTCGCGGTGGCATTCAACGCGCCGATTGCCGGGACCATCTTCGCAGTCGAGACGATTTTGGGCAGCTACGCCATCGGAACGCTCACGCCGATAGTCGTCTCCGCGGCTACGGCAAGCTTTTTCGGAGCCTACTTCCTGCCCGGTCACGAGGCTATCCCGAGCGCAGCTCTCGTCACAACAGCGGCAAGCAGCTCTCCGGCAGAGATCGCACTCTTCATCGGCTTCGGACTCATCAACGCGCTTCTCGGAGTAGGTCTCATCAAGCTGACCTACGCGAACTCAAACCTTTTCGACAGGTTCAAAAACCGACTTCCGGAGTATATCCACACGCCGCTTCTGATGCTTCCGTTCGCGCTGACAGCGCCGTTCATCCCCGAAATTTTCGGTCTCGGTCAGGATGTCATGCTCTCTGCAAGCACGCTTGCACCCTACTTTCTGATTTTGATCGCGCTCCTCAAGATGCTTTTCCTCTCGATCGCGACCGCAAGCGGAGCCTCCGGCGGTATCTTCCTGCCGATACTTTTCATCGGATACATCTTCGGGATGGGCTTCGGCAAGATCGTCGTTCAGCTGATCCCTGGCATCGATCAGTCGATCGGCTTCAGTTTCGGACCCGTCGGCATCGGGGCGCTCTTCGGCGCGGCTACGCAGGAACCCATCTCGTCGCTCATCCTCGTCTTCGAGATCACGCACAACTACCGGCTGCTGCCTTCGCTGATGCTATCGACAGTCGTAGCGACCATGATTTCGAAAAAACTCAGCGGCTTCTCGATCTACAACTACCAGCTTTTCAAGGAGGGTATCGAGGTCGATGAAAACGAAGAGGCGGCGATAATGAACGAAAACCACGTCGAACTCTGCCTGCGCAGGGAGTGCGTCATCGTCAGCGAACAGACGACCCTCTCCGAGCTTCTCGACAAAATGCGTGAGCTTGAACGCTTCGAGGCGTATGTCGTCAACAAAGATGGTGTCTATATCGGCGCGATCAACGGCGTTTTCGGCGCAGACGCAAAAATAAAATATAATGAAATCAGCAACATGGTTTTAGCAGAGGATCTTCTGGACACGACTTTCCCGACAGTCAGGCTCGACACGCCGCTTTCGCAGGCGATGCGCCAGATGATCAGGCGCGAGGTCATCGAGCTGCCGGTCATCGGCGATGACGGAAAAGTCGTCGGCTGTATCCACGAGCACGACCTAATCGACTTCTACCACCGTGAAATCATTGCAAAAAGCAGTATGCTGAAGACTGTCAAGCGCGCCGAAGACGAAGAGCAGTGCTCGATCCTGTTCGAGGATGAGTACAAAATCGAAGCGATACCCTGCCCCGCGGCGTTCTTCGGAAAGAGCCTCGTTGACCTCAAGCTGCGCGAAAAATACAACATCCTGGTCCTCGCCGTCCGCGAAAAAAAGAGCGGGCGCGGAGTTGCCGCAGCGACCAAAATCCTTGAGGCAGGCGATATCCTGATCTCCGCCGGTACCAGGGACCAAATCAAAAATTTCAAGAAAAAAATCGGTCAAACCCCGAAATAAAGTTCAACATTTTTTTGTTTTTTGCGCGTTGCATTCGTATAATGTCGCGCTTTTTTTAGGAGGTTTTATGAAGAGACTGATATTACTCATAGTTTTGCTTTTCTTCTCGGCGTTTCTCTTTGCCGAGCAAGTCGGTGAGACCAACACTTTTTACTTTTTCTACTCTTACAAGTGTCCGCACTGCCACGAGGCTCAACCCTTTATCGCAGCCATTGAAAACGAGTATCCCGATATAACTTTCAAGAAGCTTGAAGTTCTGAAAGTCCCTGAAAACATGAGACTTTTCAGAGAAATGACCAAAAAGCTCGGCATTCAGGGCGGCGGAGTCCCGACATTCATATTCAACGGAAAGTTCATCGTCGGTTTCCAGTCCGGTCACCACGACGCGCTCATCCGTGAAATGATAGACATGAACAAGGCTGCCGACGGCGAATCGTGCGGAGAACAGTGCCAGGAGTGCAAGGAAAACGTGATCGACGTTCCGGTTCTGGGAAAGATCGACGCGCAGCTCGTCAAACTTCCGAGTTTCACATTCATAATCGGTCTGCTGGACGGCGTGAATCCCTGTGCGATGTGGGTCCTGATGTTCCTTCTCACTCTTCTTGTCGCGGCAAAAGACAGAAAAAAAGTGATGATGATCGGTTCGGTTTTCGTTATTTCGTCCGGCATCGTTTACTTCCTTTTCATGACGGCGTGGCTCAACATCTTCACATTCATGGGAATGACGACCTACGTCACGATCGCTCTCGGAGTCATTGCGCTCATCATGGGACTCATCAACATGAAGGAGTTTTTCTTCTTCAAAAAAGGTGTCAGCCTGATGATCCCGGATAAAGTAAAACCGAAACTTTTCGAAAAAATGAGGCGCATCATCAACAACAAAAACATGTTCCTTTCGGTTTTGGGAACGATCGCCCTCGCCTTTTTCGTAAACCTGATAGAGCTCGGCTGCACCATCGGACTCCCTGCGATCTACACAAGAGTCCTTTCGATCCAGAATGTCCCGACTCTCAAGAAATATCTCTACATGGCGCTTTACAACATCTATTACGTTATTCCACTTGCTATAATCGTACTTGTTTTCGTCGTCACGATGGGCAAGCACCGCTTCGAGGAAAAACATGCAAAAAAACTCAAACTCGTGAGCGGGCTTCTCATGCTGACTCTGGGTCTTATCCTTATAATCAAACCGGATCTTCTGGTTTTCTCTTAGAGGCGTAAATGCATACACTTTTCAAATTTTCCGTCTGTCTGCTCTGTACAGTTCTTTTTTCCTGCACACATTTCGGAGAATCGAGGCGCAAGGTCGATCCGAACGAGATAAAGACCACGAAACGCGCAAGTACCGAAGAGTACGAAGAGGAGTCAAGGCGCTCGCAGCGTGAGGCGGAGGCAAACGCCGGCTCGGAAAACAATGCCGATAAAAACGGCATCACAGGCAAAAAGAACGGCAAAAAGGATCCGAAACTCATCGCCAAGCGGAACCAGTCAAAGCACGAATTCAAAAACGGTGATATCTATTACGGCTATTTCAAAAACGGCAGGATGAACGGCGAAGGCGAGTTCATCTTCGCGAAGGGCGGGCAGTACAAGGGTGAATTTACAGACGGCGAGTTCAACGGACACGGTATCCTGGTATACCCCGACAACACCGTCTATGTCGGTGAGTTCGTCAACGGCAAAAAAGAGGGTCACGGCGAGATCAACTTTTCATCCGGCAACCGCTACACGGGCACCTTCAGCGATGACAAGATCGACGGGAGCGGCGTTTTCTACTTTGCATCCGGCGGCTACTACGAAGGTCAGTTCGCCAACGGCAAAAAACACGGAAAAGGGACGCGCCTTTACGCCGACGGAAGGATCTACGAAGGTGAATTCGCAAACGACAACCGTACCGGATTCGGCAAAATGAGCTACACCGACGGCTCGGTTTACGAGGGCGATTTCGTCAACGGTCTGCGCCACGGGATCGGGAACATGACCTTTGCAAACGGAGATTTCTGCCACGGAGAGTTCACCCGCGACCAGCTCAACGGCAACGTCCGCTTCACCTTCGCAGCCGACGGAAGGATCTACGAAGGCAAGGTCGATTCGGGACGCTTCGACGGACCGGCGATCATCAACTACAAGGACGGCAGCTACTATGACGGCGAAATCAAAAATGCGAAGCCGGACGGCACCGGAACACTTTACAAAAAGAACGGAGAGGAGATCTCCGCCGAGTGGAAAAACGGCGAGATAATCTTTAAAAACAAGGGCAATCCAGCAGATGAAGAGAAACGGGAAGAGAAGGATCCCGAAGAAGAAGAGGACAACTAAAGCAGGAGCGGACAATGAAAACTTTAATCACCGAAGAGCAGATCAAACAGAGGGTCAAAGAGCTTGGAGCAGAAATTTCACAGGCATACCGCGGCATCCCGTTCACATGTGTCGT
>JAGAAT010000048.1 GCA_017615095.1 bacterium | reverse complement strand
TGCTTCTTTCCTGCTGCTCAGTTTTCAATGACCTCTTAAACAAGCGGGGCGCATTATGGAGATTTTTCCGACCAAGTCAACTTATTTTTTCACTTTTTAACAACTTTTTTGCAACTCACGGGTTTTACTAGAAAATTTTTACGATTTTTTTTGCAGGAAATGATTTTTTTACAGTTTTAGTCGTTTCCGGGATGAGATTTTTTCATCTGTTCTATCATCTCGAGAAGTTTCTTGTTGAAGTCGTCGTCATCCTTGACTTCGACCCTGCCGTAACCCGCGTCATCCAGGAAGACAGAGGGTTTCACGCTCTTTCTGCTGCCTCTGAACGTCACGTTTTCCGGGATCGTTATCACGAGTCTGCGTTTAGCCCGCGTGAATGCGACGTAGGCGAGCCGCCTCTCCTCCTCGATGTTGTGCTCTTCGATCGCACGGTGGTTCGGAAAACCTCCCTGATAGAATCCGGGAACGAAAACCCGCTCGAACTCAAGTCCCTTCGCGCTGTGCGCCGTGATTATCGTAACTCCGCCGTTCCCCTTCTCCTCCTCGTCATCGCCGGCGAGTGCGGCATCGTTGACGAAAGAGGCGAAAAATTCACGCGAACTCCGGCAGCTCCCTGCGTTGGGATCGGTCGATACCGCAGTTACGAATGCGGAGATGTTGTCGAGCCGGACTCTTGCAGCAGCCTCGCTTTCGGCGCACTTTTTAACCTCCGCCTCGAGCCTGATTTCATCGATAAGCCTGATCGCAAAGGCGGCGGGATCAGGTTTGTAGATCTCTGCTTCGAGCCGCTGCATCAGGTCAGCAAAGGCTCCGAGCGCTTTCGACTCGCTGCCGAAAAGCGGTTTGAAGATACCGAAATCCCGCAGAATCTGCCCTGGTTTCAGCTCCCTTGAACGGCTCACCGCGGTCAGCTTTTCGATTGTCGCGTTGCCTATCCCGCGGGCCGGATAGTTGATGATACGGCGGAGGTTGATCTCGTCCGCAGGATTCAGAAGGACCCTGATATACGCAAGGATATCCTTGATCTCCTTGTTCTCGAAGAACTTCTGCCCGCCGACGATCGTGTAGGGCAGCCTGTGTTTCTTGAAAGCGAGCTCGAAAAAGCTTGTCTGGTAGTTCGCACGGACGATCACCGCAACATCCGAAAGCCTGAAGCCGCCGCTGCGCCAGGTGTCGATGGTTTCGGCAACGAACTCAGCTTCGGATGCCTCATCCGGCAGCCTGTGCCGTTCGATCCCGTCGCCCAGCGCCCCCTTGGCATTTGCAAAGCAGCTCTTCTGCGCCCTTTTTCTGTTGTTTGAAATCAGTTTCGAAGCGTAGTCAACGATTTCGCCTGTAGAGCGGAAGTTCTCCTCCAGCCTTATCACCGTGGATTTTTCAAAGTCGCGGTCAAAGCTCAAAATGTTTTCGATATCGGCTCCGCGCCAGCTGTAGATGCTCTGATCGTCATCGCCGACGACAAAAATGTTTCCGTGCACCGACGAGAGGAGCTTAACGAACTCGAACTGCGCGTTGTTCGTGTCCTGATACTCGTCCACCATGACATAGCGATAACGCGATGAGTATTTTTTGCAGATATCGCCGTTATCCTTAAATAATTGTACGCATCCGGTTATCAGATCGTCGAAATCGACGGCTCCGCGAGCCTTCAGCGCAGCGTTGTAGGGCTCGAAAAGCCTCTTTGCCACACCGTTCGCGAGGCTTCCGACCAAAAAAGCAGAATCGTTGAGCGAATCGGGGTTGTTCTTCATTTTTGATACGATAGCAACCAGAGTCTGCGGGTTGAATCGCTCCGCCGAAATGTGCTGCTCCTCCATCACCTGCTTCATCAGCTCGGTCTGTTCGTATGTCGAATATACCGTAAAATCAGCAGGATAGCCAAGAAGCTCATGTTCAGCCCGGATAATTCTCAGTCCGAGAGCGTGAAAAGTGCATATCGTCAGCCCCTTTAGTTCGTCGGGCTGGGAAAGAAGCGAGGCGACCCTCGATCTCATCTCGCGTGCTGCCTTGTTTGTGAATGTCACTGCAAGAATATTTTCGGGGCGGACCTGCATATCCTCTATAAGATGGGCGATCCTGTGTGTGATGACACGCGTTTTTCCGGACCCGGCGCCGGCAAAAACCAGAATAGCCCCTTCAGTCGTCTCGACCGCCCTTTTTTGAGGTTCTGTAAGGTTTGTAGTCAAATGTTATTCCTCTTTGCTAAAATTAAGCTAAATAAGTGTAAAAGAGTCTACTTTTTCAACATTTTTTCAACATTTATATTCTTATGCAATTCTTATATAAGTTTTCAACATAAAAACCCTAGTATTAAGGGTTAAGCAACTGTAATCATTATTATTTTGTGATGCACATTTTTTTGTGCAAGCCTTCAAAGTTCCTGATTTCAATAAGTTTTTTGACCAAAAAAAGAGGCGAAATGACAAAAATGTTGAAAACTCAAAGAGCGTCTCCATCAGGCGCTTCACCTGCCTGTTTCATCGAAAATTCATAAGCATAACGACGGCTTATAGACCTGAAAATCAGCTTTTTCGAACCATCCTCCAGATGTATTACCGAAAAAACCGACATTATGATCTCCGGTTTGTCCGAAAACCTGACCCTCAGCTTGTTGACAGCAGTTACCGCCGAATCAGGGATAGCATATCCGCGGGTAACGATGATCCCCGGACCGGGGAATTCGCTTTGGACCCTCAAAGCCGCCTCGTCGAGCTCCTCATCTGTGAAATCCGCTCTGTCCCCGATGACACCTATCACAGTAATATCGTGATTTTTCTTGATATTTCTTTCATAAACCGTCTGATTTTCAGGCTCAGGCTCCTCCTTTTCAACCGTTGTGTCAAAAACAGGCTCATCCTGCTTTTTATCCGGAACTACAGAGTCTATAAGTATGGAGACTGCTCCGGCAGCGGTCTCGAGCGGCTTCTCGTGTTTTGTAAAAATTCTATGCAAAATCAAAGTATTGGATCTGTTACAGAACTCCGTATCATCGTAATCACCGAGGTTGATTTCGCCGAAATCAGGCTTCCGGTCAACATTGGCGAAAATTATGCAGGCGTGATCCTCCGAATAGCCGGAAAAGCTCAGGACAAAGATCAAAAGAGATAAAAAAACGAGAACGGCAGCACCGATGATAAGTCTCAGTCTGAACTTCATGACGAGTAGCTCCCCTCCGTTTCGTATATTTTATTCAGCCGGTCACGCAGTTTTTTCATCACATCCGGTGTAAAGACCGGACTCCTATACGACGAAAGCGTGTTGTTCTGGTAAAGCGGTTCGCTTACAAAGTCAAGCTTACTTTCCCGGATGTGCTCGAAATAGAGCGAAGTTCCGGGCACCGGTGAAAACTCGCTCAGATACGGTCTGAGCCCGAGTCCGGCAACGACATCAATGCTCCTTTCGACCTCAGAAACGCTCTGGTTCGGCAGTCCGCAGAGAAGATAGACTCCGATCCTTTCACGCGGATAGCCGTGCTCAGTCAGCCTGTCGGCCGTCCGGATCAGCTGAGTAAGTGAAGTTTTGTCCTCGTAACGGGCAAAAGCGGTCTCGAAGCCGAAGCGCAGCTGCGGGAAGTCGTACCGGGTGAAATATTCGCAGAGCCCGTCATCGACCTCGTGAAGGTGGAGCCCGTTCGGAGTATGGAAGCGGTATTTCCCGGGCTCGAGCATATCCAGAAACTCACGCAGATAACGGCCGTTCCGAAGCAGTAGCGCGTCGTCGTAAAAAGCGACATCTACGCAGCCAGTCTCTGCGTGCCACTTTTCAAGATTGTCTGCAAGAGTCCCTGCGCTACGCAGGTAGACCTTCGGATAAAAGATGGCGCTTGAGCAGTACGGACAGCGGTTCGGACACCCCTCTACCAAATTGGCAGGGAAAAATTTGAGATTCGGCAGACTGCGGCAGCCGGTCCCGGTAACCTCCGGCGGGATCTGCGCTCTGCCGGAGTTGACCTTCACCCCGTCGCGCTCGAAGAAACCGGGGATCAGAGTTGCCGAGATGCCGCCTATATCGATCCCGACACCTCCGTAGACCTCGCGCACAAGATCAATGACCCTCTGCGTACAGCGGTACCAGTATGTCATGCCGGTCGTGATATAGACCTTGTCCGG
>JAGAAT010000047.1 GCA_017615095.1 bacterium | reverse complement strand
GGAGATCGAGATGTATACGGCATCAATGAAGGATAAGGACAAGGATAACTCGGAGCTTTGGAAGTCGAATCTGCTGACAGAAAAGGATCTGCCGAAGGATATGCAGAAGATCAATGCGACTGTCGGCAACAAAACGCTGGAGATCCTTGGTTACAAAATAAACAAAAGACGTTTCGATCCGGGCGACAAGCTTTTTCTTACAGTCTACTACAAAGTGCTGAAAAAAATGGAGGACAACTGGCAGCTCTTCTTCCATTTCGATGTCTACAACGGTGTTATTCCGAACTCTTTCAAGCATGACGACTATCCGCTGAAGGGGTATTTCCCGACGACAAAGTGGGAAGTGGGGATGATTTTGAAAGAGGAGATCGAAGAAGAGATACCAAAGGGGCATCCGGGCGGCGGAGTTAAGATATATACCGGATTTTACAACAAAAGCGGGCGTATGACGATCGACAAGGATTCCTTCAACGACGGACAGAAACGCTTTATTCTCGGCACTTTCAACGTAAACATAAAGTAATTGGAATGACAGAAACGGCTGAAAAACGTAAAGATTCTAAAAAGACGACGATAGCTGTCATCGCCGCAGTTGTCGTGCTGCTCGGCTTCAATCTCTATTCCTTTTTCGGGGCATCTCTCCTGCTGCCTGGTACGGAGATCCCGGAAATCACCGGTATCGATCCCGACATAAACGGTGTCGCGTCGATAGATCTCTCAAAAGGTGTCGTCGTTTTGAATATTTGGGCGACATGGTGCCCGGCATGTCTTAACGAGATGTACGTTTTGAAAAGGGCTGCCGGACAGATGACGATTTACGGAGCAATAAAAAAACCGTTTAAATATGAGACTTACCGGGGCTTTACCACCGGCTTCAGAAGCCTTATTCTGGAGGATGAATTTTTTGAAAAGCTGCATATTTCGGCTCTGCCGACGACACTTTTGCTTGAAAACGGTGTTATAAAAAAGGTCCATACCGGACCTGTCAGTGACGATTTTCTGAACGAGTGGGTGAAGCCGTAACAATTTGACATTCAATGCTTTTGCATAAAATGTGTCATCAACCTTTTTTGTGGAGTAAAAAATGAGCGACATTTCAACAAGTTACATGGGGCTCAATTTGAGAAGTCCCCTGATCGCGGGTTCATGCAGTTTGACCGACACAGTTGACAACCTCAAGAGGATCGATGCAGCAGGCGCCGGCGCGGTTGTTTTGAAGTCTCTTTCGGAAGAGGAGATCGTCGAAGAGAAGATCAAAACAGCAACGAGCGGATTTTATTCGTCTTTTCATACAGAAGCATTCGAATACATCTCACAGATGAGTATGCACTTCGGTCCGGAAAATTATTTGCAGCTTATCCGTGACGCAAAGGGGGAGATCTCCATTCCGGTCATTGCCAGCGTTAACTGCATCAACAACGAATACTGGGTGGATTTCGCGTCAAAAATAGAGGCTGCCGGTGCAGATGCGCTTGAGCTGAATATCAGCCGTGTCACGGTCGATCCGCAGGAGAGCTCTGAAAATATCCTTCAGGACTATATCGAGGTCATCAAGGCGGTAAAATCGGCTGTAAAGATCCCGGTCGCAGTCAAGCTCGGTCAGAATTTCACCAACATTTCGAGATTCGTCAAGATGATCGAGTTCGCGAAGGTCCAGAGCATCGTCCTTTTCAACCGCTTCTACCAGATCGACATCGATATCGACTCCGAAACACTCACGCCGGGCTACAGCCTTTCCTCTCCGAACGACGTGACAGAGACGCTTCGCTGGATCAGCCTGATTTCCGGGATCACCAAAATGACGATCGCAGGTTCAAGGGGCATCCACTCAACGGCTGACGTGATCAAAGTCCTGCTTGCAGGAGCAACGGCAGCTCAGGTCGTCAGCGCACTCTATTCAGACGGCTTCGACTTCATCAAGCGTGCAAATGAAGGTCTCGCTGAATGGATGGAGAAGAAAAATTACAGTAAAATCAGTGAATTTGTCGGTCTGCTGAATCAGAAGAACATCCCCAATCCTGAAGTTTGGGAGAGAGAGCAGTACATAAAGGCTCGTTTGAACGTCTAAGATTTCAGTTTTTTTTCAGAATTAAAGTTCAGGAACAGTCAGGAACCCGTTGAGTGCCGTTGCGGCTGCGGTTGCAGGGCTTACAAGATATATATCCGCCTGGTTGCAGCCCATTCTGCCTTTGAAGTTCCTGTTTGCTGTGCTGACAGTGACTTCTCCAGGAGCCATTACGCCTTCGTGTGCGCCGAGACACGGACCGCAGCCCGGGTTCAGGATGATCCCGCCGGCATTGATTATGTTTTTGAAGATGAACTCCTCTTTGAGCGCCTGAAGGTAAACTTCGGAGCTTGCGGGAAGGACAAGAAGCCTTGTTCCATGAGCGATCTTTTTGTTTTCGAGCATCCTTGCAACGATCCTGAGATCTTCGATCCTGCCGTTCGTGCAGGTACCGACGAGTACCTGATCGACTTTGATCCTGCCAGCATCCGCTACACGGCAGACGTTGTCAACGCTGTGCGGTCTTGCTACCATCGGGTCGATCTCTGCGACGTCGATTTCAAGGATCTCGGTGTATTCTGCGCCCGGATCGGGTATGAGTTCTGCTGCTTTGACCGGATCGTATGCGATGCCGCGTCTGGTGAAGTACTCCTCAGTGTGCTTGTCAGGAGCCATGTATGCGTTCTTTGCGCCGATTTCTACAGACATGTTCGTGAAGACCATCCTGCCTTCGACATCGAGATTGTCGATGTAGTCGCCGGAAAATTCGATGCTCTTGTAAAGTGCTCCGTCAGCCTTGATTTTCATTGCGATGTAGAGCAGGACATCCTTCGGGAATACATTCTTTTTCGGTTCGCCGCGAAGGATGATCTTCATCGATTCCGGTACCTTGAGCCAAATCGCGCCTGTAGCCCATATACCTGCGGCTTCACTTCTGCCGATACCTGTCGAAAATGCTCCGACTGCGCCGTAGGTCACGGTGTGGGAGTCGCTTCCGACGAGGAAGTTGCCGGGGAATCCGAAACCCTCTTCGACTGCTACCTGATGGCAGATTCCGCGTCCGACATCATAAAAGTTCCTGATGCCCTGCTCGGCAACGAATTTTCTGATCGTCTGGTGGTTCTGGGCCGCCTTTTCGTTTGCTGCCGGAACGATATGGTCAAGAATGATCAAAAGCTGATCCGGATTATCGACCTTTACTCCGCCCATCTTCTTGAAAGTGGAGTAGATCGCCGCCGTGTTGTCGTGAGTCAGGACATAGTCCGGTTTCAAGGTCACGATCGTTCCTGGAACAACAGTTCTTCCTGCCTTTTTTGAAAAAATCTTTTCTGCGAACGTCTGTTTCATCTTTTTCCTCATTTGAAGTCAGTAATGTCACAAATGACGGGAGATTTTGGCTATCTGAGAAAATAACTCAAATTATTTCGGTTCGGATGAGCCGTTTCCGCTGTTTTTTATCTTTTCCCAGTATGCGAGAAGCTTCGCCTCGTAGCCGACCAGCTTCATTTTGTAGAACTTCGGCGGATCGTCGTGACCGGGGAAGTAGCGCTGTTCGACCCAGTGGTTTTCAAAATCGTGGGGGTAGAGGTAGTTGCCGTTGTCCTCGCCCGGAGTCAGCGAAGAGTCGTTTATCAGGTGCCTCGGGATCTCAAGGTCGGGATGCTCCCTGAAGTAGCTTTCTGCCGCCGCCAGTCCGAGATAGCTCGCGTTGCTTTTCGGCGCTGTCGAGAGGTAGTTCACGATGTGCGCAAGAACTATTTTTCCTTCCGGGAACCCGACAGCCTTGAATGCGTCAAGTGCTGCGACAGCCATCTCCAGAGCTTTCGGATCTGCGTTCCCGACATCCTCCGATGCGAAGATTATCATTCTTCTGAGCAGGAAAAGCGGATCGTCGCCAGCCTCGATCATCTTTATCATGTAGTAAAGTGCGGCGTCGCTGTCGCTTCCGCGGAGACTTTTTATGAATGCGGAGATCGTGCGGTAGTGGTAGTCGTCGTGTTTGTCGTACTGGACCGGATTTTCGAGAAGGCTCATCAGCTGTTCCCGCGAGATCACGGACTTGTCGCTCAGATGATATGCGCTCTCCAGAATCGAGATCGCTATCCTGAGGTCGCCCGACGCCTCCCTGGCGATTATCTCCAGGAGTTCGTCGTCAACGGTTATGCGCAGATGGCTCACTGCCTTGTGAAGGACTTCGACGATATCGTTCAGACCGATTTTTGAAAACTTTACGCTCCTGGCACGCGAAAGAAGCGCGTTGTTGATGTAGAAGGAGGGGTTTTCTGTCGTGGCTCCGATAAAAATGATCCCGTCGTTTTCGATCATCGGCAGAAAAATATCCTGCTGAGCCTTGTTGAAACGGTGGATCTCGTCAATAAAAACTATCTGCTTCTGCGAGAAAATCGAATCTCTGTCGTGATAGATCTGTTTTTTTATATCGGCAGAGCCGTCAACAACTGCGGAAAACTTGTAAAGCTTGGCTCCGTAAAGCTCGGAGATGATCCTTGCGACGGTCGTCTTTCCTGTGCCGGGAGGACCGAAAAAAATCATCGATGGCAGGAAGTTCGACTGCAAAAATGATTGCATCAGCTTTATTACGTTTTTCTGTCCTACGACATCTTCGAGATTTCTCGGACGTAAAACTGAATAAAGCGGTATGTATTCGGATTTGTTCATTTTTTCTCAGGAATAGATCCGTCCGGATTCAAACCTCTAGCCTTGTAGTCTGCCTTGATTTTTGCATCCTTGATCTCTTCGACCGTCATGAAAAGATCCTTGTGCTGCTGCGGGACAAAGACTGTGTCGTCGCTCTTCAAAACAGCAAAAATCGTGTCAGGGAACCCCTTTTCGTGTTCGGTCAGCCCCTCTTCGTCGGATATGAAGAGCGAGTAGGAGAGCATCCTTGCCCTCATCGGATCCGTTTCGTCGAGCACCAGTGCCGCAAGGTTGTTTTCGACCTGGGAAGCCGTCCTCCAGTCAACAGGTGTGTCGAAACGCTGGAAAAGGACCTTTTTGATGGGATCGAAGAAGTATTTCGTGTCCGAATATTTCTGCTTGATCTGCTTCATGTATTCGCTTTTCTTTGTCTCGTCGGTGAGTTTGCCGAATTCGTTCTGGATCTGAGTCGTAATGTCGTCAAGGCGCACCATGAGAAGATTCTCGTTCTTGCGGGTGACTACGAAATATCCCTCTTCAGGCAGGAGTTTGACGGCGCCTCTGGCTTTCTCTGTAACGGCATACGGGTTGTCGATCGAAACAGACCATCTGACGTACTGCTTCGGCAGACGCCACATCCCGTGACGGTCTCCGATAAATATCAGGTAGTTGAAGTTTTCAGTCGGAAGCTTTGCGTGGAGAAGCTTCATGAAGAGCGCCTCTTTGAAGAAATCGATATCGACGCTGATGTTCTGGCTGAGGATCTTAACGCTTTTCTTTTCGCTGTTGAGCTCGATTTTT
>JAGAAT010000046.1 GCA_017615095.1 bacterium | reverse complement strand
TTGGATGCGGGCTGTGTGCGGAAGGTTGGAAATGCGATACAGCTATTCCAATACAATCGTTTACAACAATTTTCCGTGGCCTGACCTCTCTAACAGGCGAGGCAAGGAAAACAAGGAGAAAATCGAAGAGACTGCTCAGGCAATTTTAGATGCGAGGGAAAAATATCCAGATTCCTCGCTTGCAGATTTGTACGATGAAACACTGATGCCGCCGGAGCTTCGCAAAGCCCACAAAGAAAATGACAAAGCAGTTATGGCTGCTTACGGCTTTAATCCGAAAATGACGGAAGCCGAGATCGTTGCCGAGCTTTTCAAAATGTATGAAAAGCTGGCGAAAAAGAAATGACTGACTGGATCCCGCAGGTTTTCAGTTTGCCACTCCACAAATCGGAAGCCGGCGCCATTTAAAGGTCTTTCACTACTTCTTAGTTTTTTTGTTGTATTTTTTGAGGAATTCCTCTGCAAGCTCCATATATTTTTTTGAGCCGATGGATGAGATGTCGTAAAGGGAGATCGGCTGTCCGAAGCTCGGTGATTCGCTGAGCTTGACGTTTCTCGGGATGACGGTTTTGAAGACGAGGTCGCCGAAGTGCTCGCGGACGTCGTTTTCGACCTCGAATGTGAGCTTCAGGCGTTTGTCATACATAGTCAGCAGGATACCGTAAATTTTGATTTTTTCGTTAAATTCCTGAATGGCTTCGAGGGTTTCCAGGATCCGTGAAAGTCCTTCCAAAGCAAAATATTCGCACTGGATCGGTATCAGAACGCCGTCCGAGGCAACCATGTTGTTGACTGTCAGAATATTGAGCGAAGGCGGCGAATCAATAATTATGTAGTCGAATTTGTCCTTGATTTTCGAGAGCGTCTCTTTCAGCACGAATTCGCGGTTTTCGACATCCAGAAGCTCTATTTCGGCTCCTGTAAGGTCGGAATTGCATGGGATCACCTTCAAAAACGGCAGTTCAGTGTTGTAGACTGCCGTGACATCGGGAGATGCCATCATGTCGTAGATGGTTTTGAAGGATTTCTCCTTGATCGAGCTCATCGAGGTGGCGTTTCCCTGCGGATCCATGTCGATAAGCAGGGTCTTCTTTTCGAAAATGCTGAGCGATGCGGCGAAATTTACGGCTGTTGTTGTCTTGCCGACGCCGCCCTTTTGGTTTATGACCGAAATTATTTTTCCCATGTTCTCTCCGTTAGGGGATCGGATATTCCAGCAGTTTCTGACGTTTGA
This sequence comes from bacterium, assembly GCA_017615095.1. Taxonomy (GTDB): domain Bacteria; phylum UBP6; class UBA1177; order UBA1177; family UBA1177; genus UBA1177. The sequence goes on along the minus strand of JAGAAT010000046.1, from coordinate 11,141 downwards.
AAAGGTTCTCCTGCCAGTCCTCGATCGCCTTTTTCTTTTCGGCTGCCGACGGTGCCTTTTCCCTGAAGCGCTTCTCTAAAAAGAGCTCGGTCATCTTGTCGGCGGTCAGCCTCATTTTTATAATCGTTTTGAATTCCAGATCGGAAATATCGTATTTTTTTAGGAAATTTTTCATGTAGACGTTTTTCAGGTAAGTCTCGACCTTCCGGTTTATCAGCTTTTCATCGATCGTTATCTCCTGCGACCGAGCCTCTTCAAAAGTTATGATCCTGAAAATCAGGAGTTTCAGCACCTGCTTTTTGAGCTCTGCCGAAAGAGGTGTCTCGGGCGGCACGTTGTTTTCGATGTTGAGGAGCTCACCCTCCTGCATAAGCTCGGAGTAGGTGATCGTGCGGTTGTTCAGGCTGGCTACGACCGATTCGAGCGGTGTCTGCGAAAATAGAAGCGCTATGATCAAAACCGAAAACGAATTCAATGTGTCACTCCGAAAGAACCAGTCTGTTTTCAATATGCTGCAGGATCTCGTCCCTGCCTGCGCCTGTCACTGCGCTGACCGTCAGAACGCCCGGGTTTTTCTGTTTCAGAACGGAAAGCTCGTTTTTGCTGAGCTTGTCGATTTTGGTGAAGACCGGCGTGTAGTGGATCCCGTGAAAATCCAGAAAATCCATCATCTGCGTGTCGTTCGCCTGTCTCGGGAGCCTTGAATCGAGCAGGAGGAATATCTCCGCTAGTTCGCTGCGTGTCGTCAGATACCGTTCGATGAGCCGCTGCCAGAGCTGCTGTTCCGCCGCCGAGCGCTGCGCGAAGCCGTAGCCGGGAAGGTCTACGCAGTAAAAGCTGTTGTTCACTGAAAAGTAGTTGAGAAGCACTGTTTTTCCAGGCTTTTTCGATGTTTTTACGAAATTTCTGCGGTTGAAAAGCATGTTCATCAGGCTCGATTTTCCGACATTCGAGCGGCCGATAAATGCAAATTCGGCAAATCCGTCGGTCGGAAGCCCCTCCGGCGAGGCTACGCTTTTTACAAATTCTGCACTTTTAACGGTCAGCATCGGACTTCCTTTTCAGCTCCTTGAAGGCGATGTCGTGCCGGAACTGCATCCCGTCGAATTTGATCCCGTCAACATATTTGTAGACCTTTTCAACAGCCTCTCTGACAGTTCTGCCGGATGTCGTGACCATCAGGACCCTGCCGCCGTCAGTCACGGTCTGACCATCTTCGGTAAGTTTTGTTCCTGCGTGGAAAACTACGAAATCACTTGATTTTTTATCCAAACCTGCGATGGCTTTGCCTTTTTCGCTTGAATCAGGATAACCCCGGCTCGCAAGTACGACGGAGATCCCGCAGCCTTCGTGCCACAGGAAATCTGGCAGCATCTCAAGCTGCATGACAGGCGGGTTGGACTGCTTGAAAAATCTCGTGTTTTCAGCCGAGGAGAGGAAGTAGGGAACGATGTCGCTGACCAGCATGAACATCAGCGGTTCGGTCTCCGGATCACCGAAACGGACATTAAATTCAAGTACATAGGGTTCGCCGTCAACCAGCATGAGTCCGATGTAAAGGATCCCGCGGTAGCTGATCTTGCGCTTTTTGAGTTCGGCGAGAAGCGGCTGCGTGATGGTCGTGTCGATTTTTTGGTAGAGCGAGTCCGTGCCGAGCGAAACAGGCGCGTAGGCTCCCATCCCGCCGGTATTCTTTCCTGTGTCGCCGTCAGAAACAGCCTTGTGATCCTGCGAAAAGAGGAAATTTTTGACGGAATCGCCGTCCGTTATCAGCAGAAGCGAAAGCTCTTCGCCCTTCAGGAACTCTTCGATGACTACGGTTTCTCCGGCTGCCTTGAATTTGCCTCCGAGCATTTCCGCGAGCTCTTTTTCAGCCTCAGCCTGGGTCTCGCAGATGACGACGCCCTTTCCGGCAGCGAGTCCGTCAGCTTTGAGAACGACCGGGAACTTCGATTCCTTGAGGACCGCTTTGCCCTCTTTCAAAGTTGTCACGACCGAATATGCGGCTGTCGGGATGCCTGCGGATTTCATCACCTCTTTCGCGAAAGACTTGCTCGATTCCAGCTGCGCAGCCTCTTTGTTGACTCCGAAAATCGGAAGCCCCCGGCGTGAAAATTCGTTGACGATACCCTTCGCGAGGTAATCTTCAGGACCTACTACAGTGAGATCGATCGCGGCAGAAGCTGCGAAATCGGCGATCGCCTGGATGGAATCCTCCCTGATCTGCGGGATCTCCGCGATTTCGGCGATACCGGCGTTCCCCGGGTAGCAGTAAACCTTGTCAACATAGAAACTTTGAGCGATTTTCCACACGAGAGCGTGTTCCCGCGCCCCTTTACCGACGACTAAAACTTTCATTTAAGACCTCATTGAAAAATGTTAGCTACGTCAAGATGCGGAAGTATAAGAAAAAAAATTCATTAGGAAAGCAATATTTTTATAACTTGCTAAAACAGCCCTGCGACATATACTCACCCCCAAAAAGGCGCTTGCCGGATTTGAGTAACTTTAAAAATGGAGATGGGTATGAATTTTATCGAATCACTTCGCGCAAAAGCGGTAAAGGCACAGAAAACTATAATCCTTCCGGAGGGTTGCGAGCCGAGGACGCTCAAGGCTACGGAAATCATCGTAAAGGAAAATATCGCAAAGGTCATTCTTGTCGGCAACGAGGAGAAGATCACGGCGGCAGCAAAGGAGCTCGGTGTCAGCGTAAACGGCGCTCAGATAGTAGATCCTGTCAAGAGCGAACACTTTGAAGAGCTTGTCAACGCTTTCTACGAGCTGAGAAAGGCTAAGGGCGTAGACATGGAAAAGGCACGCGCAATGGTCTCCGATGAGGTCTACTTCGCAACGATGATGGTCAAGATGGGCTATGCTGACGGCCTTGTCAGCGGCGCGATCCACACGACCGGCGACACGATCAAGCCGGCACTTCAGATCATCAAGACGAAACCCGGTATCAAATCGGTATCCAGCACGTTCGTTATGATCGTTCCGAACTGCGACATGGGCAGCAACGGAATGTTCCTCTTCGGCGACTGCGCAGTCAACCCGAACCCGACCTCCGAGGAGCTTGCCGAGAACGCGATCCTGACCGCACAGACCGCAAAATCCTTCTGTGACATGGATCCGAAGGTCGCAATGCTCAGCTTCTCGACCTACGGCAGCGCGAAACACGAATTTGTCGATAAGGTCGCGAACGCGGTCAAGATCGTAAGAGAGACGGCTCCGGACCTTGCTGTCGACGGCGAGATCCAGGCAGATGCTGCGATGGTTGCAAGCGTAGGAAAAACGAAATGCCCGTCGAGCCCGATCGCAGGACAGGCGAACGTCCTTATTTTCCCTGACCTTCAGAGCGGAAACATCGGCTACAAGCTCGTTCAGAGACTTGCAAAGGCAGAGGCTGTCGGTCCTTTCCTTCAGGGGATCGCAAAACCGGTCAACGACCTTTCGAGAGGCTGCTCGGTAGACGATATCGTGAACGTAGTCGCTGCGACAGCGGTCCAGGCTGCGAACTAAATTTCCCTCGAGGCTTACTTTGAGCACGAAATCGATGCTTAAGGCAAGCTCCGTTCTTGCTGTTTTTACGCTGCTCTCGCGGATTCTCGGGCTTGCCCGCGAATCTGTGAGGGCGGCGCTTCTCGGCACTTCAGCACTCGGTGACGCCTTTACGGTAGCCTTCATGCTTCCCGATTTTTTCAGGAGACTGGCGGCTGACGGCGTTCTGACCTCATCGTTCGTTCCGGCTTTCAAAGGTTTGACCGCAAACGGCGGCAGGGAGGAGATCAGGGACTTCTTGAGCGGCGTCTTCTCTCTTGCCTGTTTCGTTTTTTTCGGTCTGACACTCATCGGGATGCTGTCGTCGGATCTGCTTTCCGCCCTCTTTGCGCCTTCGCTCGAGGCAGATGTCGCGGTCGAATCGTCAGTTCTTATCAGGATCATGCTGCCGTACCTCGCCTTCATCACGGTAGGCACGCTGATCCAGGGTGTTTTGAACTGCATCGGAGTCTTCAAGCCCAGCGGTTTCGCTCCGGTCATCTTCAACGTGACCGTCATAGCCTCCGCGTTCCTGCTCTCCCCGTTTACCGTTAATCCGGCGCGTGCTCTGGCGGCAGGTGTCCTGCTCGGCGGCTTTTTCCAGCTTCTTTTCCAGCTGCCGTTTTTTTTGAAGACAGCCTTCAGGTTTTCGGTGACGGGGCTTGGAAAGGCGCTCTCGAACCCGGCAGTGAAGCGGCTCTGTGCGGTTTTTCTGCCGACAGCCGTCGGAGTAGGAGCGTACCAGATCAACATTCTGGTCTCGACCCGGATCGCCAACCGTGCAGGTGTCGGAGTCGTCAGCAGCCTTCAGTTTTCAACGCGGATCGAGGATCTCATCCTCGGGATTTTCGTGGTTTCGCTCAGCACAGTGATCCTGCCGGAGCTCGTCTCGGAGGCAAAAAGCAGCAACTCGGAGGAATTTGAAAAAAAGGCTCAGGTAGCGATGAAACTTGTCTCTTTTATATCTATCCCTGCGATAATGTTCACGATTTTCTTTGCAACCGAAATGGTCGAACTCCTCTTCGGATTCGGCAGTTTCGGCAGCGAATCGGTATCAATGACGGCCTACGCACTGAAATTCCACATCGTAGGGCTCTTTTTTGTCGCAGCGGCAAAGATCCTCAACCCGCTCTTTTTCGCAAAGGAGAGGATACTTTTCCCGGTCGCAGCGGGCTGCACCTCGATCGTTGTGAATCTGATTTTTTCGCTTCTTCTCGTTGACAGGATGAAGGGCGGAGGTATCGCGCTCGCATCGACGGTCGCTGCAACTGCGGCAGCCGCGGTTTTGCTCGCCGGGCTCGGCCAGCATCTGAAAACAACCGGCGGCTGGCTTCTTTACTCACTGAAAATAACAATAATTTCAGCAATATGTGTTTCTCCTGTGCTGCTTCTGCGTTCTCCGCTTCAAGGGCTTTTTTCAGCTTATCAGGGATCAAAGGCTGTCCAGCTCCTTCTTTTCGGGATCCCTGCCTTGATTTTCGTTCTGCTCTTTGCCGGGTTTTCTTTTGCCGCAAAGGATGAGACGCTGAAGCTGGTTTTGCGGCTTGGAAAAAAGAGAGATTTCATGGAGTAGAGTGAGATGTACATAGCCTTTTTTCTTGTTTCAGCAGCTCTTTTTGCACTTCAGATCCTTGAAATGAGGATCCTCTCCTTTACGGCGTGGCACCATTTCGCCTACTTCATAATCGCTTTGGCGATCATGGGCTCGGCGGCTGCCGGTGCCTTTTTTTCCGTGAAAGGGCTCAAACGGGAAGCTTCAAGAGGTTTTCTGTCAGTATCATCTCTGCTTCTCGCTCTTTCTGTGTTTTTATCGGTTTTTCTGATTTCAAAGATGCCGCTTGACGCATTGATTGCGAATAATTTGGGGCAGATCCCGCTTCTCGCTGCCGGATGTGCCGCGCTTTCGGTCCCGTCGTTCTGTCTGGGAGCCGTTTCGGTTGGCATATATTCGTTTTTCAGCGGCAGGATACGGCTGTTTTACGCTGTTTCGCTTGCCGGAGGAGCTTTAGGATCTCTTGCTGCGCTGCCGCTGATCGATTTCTGCGGAGCTGAGAGAGCGACCTTCGTCGTTGCGCTTCTGCCGGCTGCCGCAGCTTTTATTTTTGCTGATAAGTCGCTTAAATTATACAGATTTTTATCTTTGACCCTCTCTTTTGCATTTATCTTGTGCGCATTTCTGTTTGCGAAAGATATTTTGGAATTCAAACCTGCCGGATCAAAGATCCTGGCTAGAGTAATGAGCGAATCGGGAGCTGAAATCGAATCGACGGAGTGGGACAGGAACGGCAGAGTCGATATCGCAGTCAGCGACAAGCCGCTTAATTTGTACAACTATTTCCCTTACATCGGCAACACTATCGTGACGATCGACGGCGATGCCTTTTCGTTTATTTACGATTTCGGTGAGAAGAATCAGGCGTTCTTGGGCTCGATCCATTCTCTGAGCTACTACGATCTGAACTCTCCGGAGGTCCTCTGCATCGGTCTTTCGTCAACGGAGATCGGGCTTGCCTCTTTTGCCGGAGCGAAACATCTTGATATCGTCGAGGTCAACCGCGCAATGATCGATATGGTCGGAGCCAAGTACGCCGGGTTCAGGGACGATCTGCTGAAAAAGAGCTGGGTTTCGCTCTACAATGACGAGGCGCGCCGCTTCCTTGCGAAGAGCTCGAAAAAGTACGATTTGATAAAGATCCCGGGTGACGAGACCTGGGCGGGGATGAGCGGTGGAGCCTATGTTTTCAACGAAAGCCGTCTCTATACGCTGGAGGCGGTAGAGGCCTATATGAACCACCTGAACGACAACGGGACCCTCAGTTTTATGACCAGGATCTTCTGGCCTCCGCGGGAGACTATGCGCCTGGTTGCCGAGATATCGGCCGTGCTTCAGAAGATGGGGATATCCGATCCCGGCAGACACATCACAGTCGTAAGCGATGGACTTCTGACGGCGATTTCGGTAAAAAAACGCCCCTACACATGGATGGAGCTCGACACTTTCAATGAGCTCATGCTCGGAACTTACAATATGCGGATCATCTACGCACCCGGTTTTTCGGCTGGTACGTCATACTTTGCTCCGCTCTTTTTGGGATTTAATTTTTCTGCCGACATGGGACGGCAGGTCCTCGGGCAGAGCTTCGGGCTTTTCTTCGAGATGGCGGCTCAGGGAGGGGCTGATCAGTTCATTGAGAGCTACAAATACGACATTTCGCCGGCTACGGACGACCGTCCATATTTTTCGAACTACTTCCGCATCGGCAGGACCAGTGTCGATAACGATCTGCTAGAGTCGCATTATATTGATTACAGCCTCTTTTCGATCGTTCTGATTTTTATTGCGGTGATTCTGGTTGCCGCGCTCGGTATCTCGATGATCTTCTCTTCCAATCTGCTTTCCGGGCTGAAAAAATCAAAAAGTGATTCCTTGACGGCTTTTCTCCTCTTTTCGATGCTGGGAGCCGGCTTTATTTTTCTCGAATTGCCTCTTATCCAGCAGTTTGCGCTCATCTGGGGCGATATCCCGACGGCAGCAGCGGTAACGACGGCGCTTTTCCTACCGATGTGCGGCGCAGGCTCGATGCTGAGCGGAAAGTTTCTTGATTCTCTGGTCAAAAGGCGGGTGTCTGCGGCGCTTCTGTTTTTCGTGCCCTTGCTCGTGTTGAGCTATGCCTTTGCCGTCCCGCGTGCCGCAGCGTTTTTCATCACACTTCCGTTCGTTCCTAAGCTCCTTCTGACTGCTCTTTTCCTGGCACCGGTCGGTTTGGTCGCCGGTCAGCTCTTTCCGGTTTCGCTCAAAATCTACGGAGAAAAGGATGAAAAGTTCATTCCGTGGTGTTACTGCACTGACGGAGCCGTCTCAGCGCTTGCGACGGTATTTTCGCTGATCATTTCGATGACATGGGGATTTCAGGCAGTAGTGATCACCGCCGCTTTCTGCTATCTGGTCTCGGTTTCGATTATCTTTAAGCTGACGTTGAAAAGCTGAATCTATTTAACTTTGCTGTCCCACAAAACGACTGCGGCGAAGGCTGTAGCGATATTTTTGACCTTGTGTTCGATTCCGGTGCTATGGATCGTGAAATCGGTGATCCCGCGCATCTGCATCGCGTTTTCAGCCATTCTGCGGACTCTTTTTTCGACGTACTCGAGCGGCGCATGGTTTTCGTGTTCCATGATCACACCGTTGATCGAGCGGTCCTTCGGGATGGCGATCGCTACGGCAGCCGAGATCGTTTCACCTGGTTCGTTGCTCGTAAGCGCCGCGTAAGCCAGCGGTACAAAGCTGCCTGGTGCGATTTTGAAGGGCTTGACCTCCTGCGAGTTGGGCGGAAGTATGCTTGACATCTTTATGAGGTTCGTGTCGCCGATCCCTGCTGCGAGAAGGGCGCCGTCAAAGGAGTTGAGCTCGGTTTCGCCTTCGCTTGCTCCTGCGCAGAAAAAGTGAATGTCTGGAATGTTTTTAAGGTCTATCATTTTTTTCTCCCAAAAAGGTGAAAGGTGGTTAAAGTGCCATTAGGCATGTGATTTGTATTTGAATAATGTTCTACGTCAAGTTTCATTTGAACCGGAGGCGAAATGGAAGCTGCGGAAAGGCTGGTAGAGGTGCTTAAAAAGAGAAATTTCAAGATAAGCGGAGCCGAATCCTGCACCGGAGGCATGGTCGCAGCGGCATTGACCTCAGTGAGCGGAGTCTCTGCTTTCTTTGAGGAGAGTTTCGTCGTCTACTCGGAGCGCACGAAGATAAAAAATATCGGAGTCCGCAGCGAAATAATAGAAAAGTTCGGTGTCGTAAGCCTCGAATGTGCCGCTGAGATGGCGGAAAAGACGGCGGAGAAGACAGGCGCCGACATCACATTCGGAATCACAGGGATCGCCGGTCCGACTGGAGCGGAGCCGGGAAAACCCGTCGGGACCGTCTGCTTCGGAGTTTTTCTCTGCGGCAGGACCGAATCGACCGTCAGATATTTCTCCGGAAGCCGCGAATCAGTGCGTGAACAGGCTGTCGAGTTCATTCTGAATTGGATGGTAGAGCTTTTGGAAGCCTAAGATCTGCAAAAATCTCTTTTCTTCAAAAATAGATTTAGGTCTTGAAAATATAAATTATAATGATAATATAATGGTGTTATATTTTGCTTGTGTGGAATAGCTATGAAAAAGATTTTAATCGCTATAGCGATTTTATTGATTGCAAAATCAAATCTCTTCGCTCAGCTGGTCGTCGAAACTCCCTCTCTGGATGCGATCGTCAGCTCGTTTTTGAGCAACAGCATCCAGCAGTACGGAGAGGAGCGGGTTTTCCGTGTCGAGCAGTTTGTCAGATTTCTTACCGAGATCGGCAACGTTGTCAAAGCTGTGGACAACACCGCAAAGGTCACGACTGATATCATGCGTGCCGGCTCTGCGCTGAAGCAGGATTCAGGCGAATGGATGAAGCAGGTGAGGAGCGGGCTCGACGGGGTTTTTCCCGACATCGGGCAGATCTCTGCTTCAGCCAAAGGGGCGGAGGATTTCGCGAATGCGCTTTCGGGCGGGAAGTATGCCGATTATATCTCCGGCTGGAGCAGCTCTTTGAAGGATTACCACGAAAAGCTGCTCCAAAGCTACGGTATGCACAACGCTTTTCCGGATATCTTCTCAACAGCGGATGGGATCTCGTCGAAAGAGGGGGCTGGAAGCACAAAGAAAATAGTCCATAAGGCATGGATAGAATCAGGGCTGGAGCAGGAAATGGAGAGCGACGCAGTGCGTAAAAGGCTCTTCGGTAAATATTATGAGGAGTATCAGAAGCAGGCGAAGGCGAACGAAAATATCGAGGCGATCGGGCTGGCGAACCTTATGCAGCTCCAGTATCTGTCTGCCGAGACGCTTGAAGAGATCCGCCGGAACCTCGATCTGAGCGTTATCGAACGCGAGTTCCAGGGCGATTTCGAGAAAAATTTCATAAAGGTCATAGAAGAAAAACGGAAGGAGCGCCCGAAATCCGGTAAAAAGAGCATCTTTTCCTTTTAGAATGAGGCTTTGCGATGGTAACGGCACTTTTTCTGAACCTCTTTTTCGCCTTGACTGATCCGAATGTCACTGTAAAAATCGAAAACAGTTATGCGGCGCTGATAAATTCAGCCGTAAAAAAGTATCCTTACTTTAATGAAGGCTCTAAAAGGCAGATCAATCCTGCGCTTGTGATGGCTGTGATCTATCAGGAGTCTGGCGGTGACCCTGAAGCAAAGAGCGCTGCCGGTGCATACGGGCTCATGCAGATCATGCCTGCTACTGCGGAGCTTCTCGGTTGCGACTACGCTTCTCTCGGCAGACCGGAACATTCGATAAACTGCGGAGTGAAGTTCCTTGCGGCCCTTCTGAGCTACAACAAAGGAGACCTGATCAAGTCTCTGTCGGGCTATAACGGCGGGACCTATTCGACGGAAACTTCTCCGACGACAGATTCCGGTCTGCTTGCCGGAAGGATTTACGAAAATCAGGAGACAAAAAAGTATGTTATTTCAGTACTTAAGCTGTATGAATTCTTTGAAAAAAGAAAAAAATCCTGCAAATAAGAGCAAAATCACAGGCTTAGATGAAAATATTTAAAAAAAAGATTGACATTCGTTTTCTTATCACTATAAACCCACTCGCTTTTTTAAAAAGGTGGGCTCGTAGCTCAGAGGGAGAGCACTGCTTTGACGTAGCAGGGGTCAGTGGTTCAATCCCACTCGGGCCTACCATTTTTTTTATCAAGGGGTCACGATGTTTGAGATAGTTCTTCCGGATGGAAAAAAAGTTCAATCAGATATTTCCGAGAGCTGGATCTCTTTCATCAAAAGAGAGATCGGCGAAGGTTTGGCAAAGGCGGCGATAGCAGTCTCCGTAAACGGCAGGCTGGTTGACGTGACTGCTGATGTCGAGTCCTGTGATATGTCGGTTATCACCGCAAAAAGCGAAGAGGGGCTCGCGATCATCCGCCACTCGGCTTCCCACATCATGGCAGATGCGGTTCAGCAGCTTTTCCCCGGCACGAAGGTAACTATCTGACCTTCGATCGAAAACGGCTTCTACTACGATTTCGATTCACCCCACCGCTTCTCGGTTGATGATTTCGAAGCAATCGAAAAGAAGATGGCCGAGATCATAAAGGCGAAGCATCCGTTCGTCAGAAAGGTCGTTTCAAAGGAAGAGGCAGTAAAACTCTTCACGGAGAAGGGCGAAAATTTCAAGGTCGAAATCATTGAAGATCTCGGCGAGCCGGTCGTTTCACTCTATTACGACGGCGATTTCGTTGACCTCTGCAGAGGTCCCCATGTGCCGAATACCGGTTTCATAAAGGCTTACAAGCTCATGTCTGTTGCCGGTGCATACTGGCGCGGCGACGAGAACAGAGAGATGCTCCAGAGGATCTATGCTACGGCATTCAGAACCAAAGAGGAGCTCGATGAATACATAAAGATGCTTGAAGAGGCAAAGGAGAGAGACCACAGAAAAATCGGTGCGGATCTCGACCTTTTCACATTTTCGGAAAATGTCGGCGGCGGGCTCGTTCTCTGGACTCCGAACGGCGGCATAGTCAGAACGGTCATCGAGAATTTCTGGAGAAAACAGCACGT
>JAGAAT010000045.1 GCA_017615095.1 bacterium | reverse complement strand
TACCTTTTTATTTTTCACAAGAACTGCACGAACAAAAGCGGCACACCGGTAGAATGTCCTGATTTTATTCCAGAAACTTTGAAAATGACGAAACTTGCCGGATGCGAGACCTACACAGTTGATCCTCATACCGATTGTGATGCCGAATGCCCTAAAATCTTTTTCGAGACGGACAGCAGCTATTTCAAAATTATCTCGGAAACAGGTTTAAATTTTTATATAAACGGTAAACCGACCCGCACAAACAAGGTTTTCACATCCGACAGCACAGACGGCAAAATACATTTTTACAGCGAAGCAAAGATGGAGTACGGAGTTTACAGCGCTTATACTTCTTTTTCCTGGTATGAAGAAAACGAAGCCGGCACAGAATCCGAAAATAGAATATTTGTGGAAACCGATTTTATCGATCCCGATGCACCAAAGGAAGAGCCTGTTCCCGATACGGATATCGTTCCCGATGAAGACGAAGAGATCGAAGTCATCGACGGATAGTTCACCGGCAGAATCACACCACTTCAAACACCGAAAACCGCAATTTTCCGACTTCCCGAGCCCCTTCTTTAGCGCTTTGTACCGGCTCTTCGCTTTTTTTTCTTGAAAAGACGATATAAGTCACTAGTATGCCTAGATTTTTTGGCTCACTTTTTTTGAGGTTTCGAATGGGAAAGTACAGTAATTTGACAAAGGCGCATGAAAACGTCACCAACGAAGTAAAATTCGAGTTTGTAAAGGGAAAATACACAGGCGGAGAATTTTCTATCCACAACGGGCAGACTCTCACGATCGGCAGAGATATCTCTTCTGATGTTGCGATCGTCGATTCGAAGGTCAGCAGGAATCACGCATCGATCATCGCCTACAACGGAAAGGTAGTGATCGTTGACCACAACAGCACGAACGGGACCTTCGTCAATGACGAAAAGATAACTCCGTCAACGGAAATAGAGCTTTCGGCAGGATCCAGGATCGCGATCGGAGACTCGATCATCCTTGTTGATCACAACGCACCAGGTCTCAAGAAAAACGCACAGGCGTCTCAGAGCTCTCCTGATGTCGCACCGGCACCGGATCTCGGAGTCGAGATCGAGACAGATTCCGACTCGGAAGATTCTTTCAACGCTCCGGGACTTGATGCTGTAATCGAAGCGGCACTCAAGCCGGTAGACTACAAGAATCCCGACGCGATCAAAATCAAGCTGACAAAATCGATCAATGAAATAAAGAATGAGTGCGCTCCCGAGGAGCCGGAAGAAGACATCCTCGACACAGACTCCATTCTCGAAGAGATTTCAGACGAAGACGGAGTAGAGCCGCTTACGCTCAAGGATGCTGAAAAACCGGGAACAGATGCGGTCGTTGTCCCTGCTGCGGCAGCCGGCAACCCCGAAAAAGTCCAGATCGGCAAGCTCAACCTCAAACGTGCCGGCAAGGCGGATATCGAAAAGGACGTTCTTGCGAACATAAAGACTTCGACATCCGGCGATCTGTCCACGATCGACGTCACAGACCTTATACAGATGCTGATCCAGTCGGCATCTTCCGGAGTTCTGACGATCAAAACCACAAGCCCCTTCAAGAATGACACCGAAATCGTCATCAGCGCCAAGGGGATGGTCGCGTGCAGAGACCTTACGAATCCGAACTTCTCGCCGGAAAAGGCTCTTTCGAGAGTCCTGCTTGCAAACACCGGCGAATACTTCTTCAAGGTCGATCCGGCAACCAAAAACGACGCTCCGAACAGAAGCCTGACAGAGCTTTTCGAAGGCTCTTCAGAACAGATCAACGACCTCATGAAGTGGAGAAAGATCAGCTCCCACAACAAGCTTGAGCTCAGACTCCCGATGAAGGGCAAACTCTCCTCGCTCAACAAGACGGAACTTGATACCCTTCAGTTCATGCTTGAGGCAAAGAGTGTACTCAACTATCTGAATTCACTTGCAGATATTGATGACTTCATGCTGTTTGCCGAGATCGTCAAATATATCGACCACGGTATTCTCGACAACAGCTTCGATAACGGCTCCGGAGATATTTTCTAGTTTAAACGGTTCGATTTGCGCATCTACATCTACGGTTTCCCGCTCGATTTTTCACTCTCGCCCTTTTTTCAGGAGCACGCCGCATGTCTGGCGGAGCATCAGATACTCTACACGCCTTTCCGGGGTGAAATTTCAGATTTCGAAAAGCTTCTGCAGGATCGGGAGTGTCTCGGTGCGAACGTCACGATCCCCTTTAAAACAGAGGTTTTGAAGCTCTGCGACAGGCTCACGGCGAGGGCAGAGGCCGCAGGGAGCGTCAATACGATCTTTAAGTCTGACGGCAAAATCTGCGGCGACAACACCGACGGAACAGGGCTTCTCGAATGGCTGAAAATGAAGGGAACGCCGCTTGACAAGTGTGCGGTCCTCGGCAACGGAGGTGCTGCCCGCTCGATCGCTTCAGCGATTTTCGAGACAGGCGCGGAAATCAGTATCTACGCAAGGCAGAAACACGGCTGGGAAGAGAGATTCGGCAGACTTTATCCCCTTTCCGACTGGAAGGACGAGTGCACCACCGTCAACACCCTCCCCTTTTCTGTCGAAGGTGTGAACGTCGTAAACATCGGCTACAGATTCGGAGAATTCAACCTTGACGCCGTAATGATGCTGGCACTTCAGGGCTGGCTTGCATCAAAAAGATGGTTCGGCGAAAAGGTCGTTCCGAAAGAACAGTTTATCTCTTTAGCGATTTCTCACGCCTGTGCCCAGACGAACAAAGAGCTGATTTTTAACCTCACAAATAGAAATTTTTGGCTATAATCACCCGTTGAATTTTGGTTTTAAGCTGAGGAAAATATGACACCCAAAGAAAAAGCGCTCGAAACCCCCGCGATGCAGCAGTACATGGCATTCAAAAAGCAGTATAAGGATGCGATCCTCTTTTTCAGGATGGGCGACTTCTACGAAATGTTTTTCGAGGATGCTGTCGAAGCGTCGGAAATCCTCGGGATCACTCTGACTTCCCGTCACAAGGATGCCGATATCCCGCTTGCCGGAGTCCCGTGGCACAGTGCGGATCAGTACATCAAAAAGCTTCTCGAGGCGGGGAAAAAGATAGCGATCTGCGAACAGTTCGATGTCCCGAACCAGAAAAGAAGGACTATCGAGCGCAATATCGTGAGGATCCTGACACCCGGCACGATCGTAGAGGAGAGCTCTCTCGTCGAGGGCAAAAGCAACTGGCTTATGTCTATTTTTCTCAATAAAAACGAGGCTTTTCTCTGCTGGATCGATGTAAGCTGCGGAGACGTCCTCTTTACAAAATCATCGGAAACGACCCTTTTCGACACAGTTTCGATGGTCGCGCCGAGAGAAATCGTTCTGTCGGAGCCTTCATCGCTCGTTCTGGGCGAAGTCCTCGACCGCTCTGCAAGGGAGGACTGGGTCCCGTCGCAAAACGCAGCCGAATATCTGGAATCAGAGGCAGTTTCGGCTTTAGAGCCGGGGCTTGTCGAGTCGATCCGGCAGATGCTTTTCTACATCGATTCGCTCTACTTCGGCAACTTCCCGCCGCTCCGGGCACCGATCGAATGGAAAGACAGTGACACCGCTTCGCTCGACTACAACACTGTCGCCAACCTGGAGATCGAAAAGACCCTCATCGGCGGCGAAAGGGTCGGCTCACTGCTCTGGGCGATAGACAGGACGCAGACTCCGATGGGGAAAAGGCTTCTCTCCGAAATAATAAAAAAGCCCCTGAAAAACCGTGAAAAGATACTGGACCGGCAGGAATGCGTCTCCTTCCTGACAGAAAATCCGCTGTTCCTCGACGAACTGAGAAGGGATATCTCCCATATCCGCGATTTTGAGCGGACACTCAGCCGGATTTTGGTAAAACGCGGAGCTCCGAGGGAGATCGCCGCGCTCGCGGATTCCCTGGATTTTGCGCTGAAACTTCACTCGAAGATACTCGAAATGCGTGAAGACATGCCGTTTTTTCAAGGAGATACCGATCTCTCCCTCTCCCATGGAACGGTAAAAAGCTGGGGAGAACGCTTCATTGAAGAACCGCCGTTCAACTACAAAGAGGGCGGGTTCATCGTTCCCGGATTCAGACAGGACCTGTTCGAACTTTCCGACCTCGTCAACAACTCCCGCGGGCACATCGTGGCACTCGAAACAAAGGAGCGCGAGCGGACGCAGATCCCGGTACTGAAAATCGGTTACAACCGCGTCACGGGCTACTACATCGAGGTCAGCAAGCGCTTTGAAGACAAGGTCCCGCCTGAGTACATCCGCAAGCAGACGACCATCGGCGCCGAACGCTACTTCACGAGCGAACTGAAGCAGCTTGAGGAGGATCTGCTGACGGCAAAGGACCGGATGACTAGCCTCGAACTTCAGATCCTGGAGGAGACCGTCTGCGAGATCGAAAAATACAAGACCGAGATCCAGCGGCTGGCGAAATTCATCTCGTGGCTCGATGTTTTCTGCGGTTTTGCAAAGCTTGCAAGAGACAACCGCTACTGCTGTCCGGAGATCAGCGACGACGACAGGATATCCATCGTTGACGGGCGCCATCCGGTCATCGAGGCTGCCGTTTCACGTGAAAAATATGTTCCGGCGAGCGTGGAAGTCGGCGAAAACACAAGACGTTTCTGTCTCATCACCGGTCCGAACATGGGCGGTAAGTCAACAATAATGAGGATGACGGCACTAATAGTCCTGCTTGCACAGACAGGCAGTTTTGTCCCTGCCCGTGAGGCAAAAATCGGTATCGTAGACTCTATTTTCACCAGAGTCGGCGCCAGCGACAACCTGTCAAAAGGCGAATCGACATTTCTTGTCGAGATGAAGGAGACGGCGGCGATCCTCAACTCCGCGACGAAAAATTCGCTGATAATCCTCGACGAGATAGGCCGCGGCACAGGGACATACGACGGGATCAGCCTCGCAAAGGCCATCGCCGAATTCATCATCACGAAAATCAACGCCATCACGCTTTTCGCGACGCACTACCACATTCTGACAGAGCTTGCCGAAGATTTTCCCGGCGTCTGCAACTTTCACATGTCAACGAAGGAGTACGGCGGAAGGATCAAGTTCCTCTACCAGCTGGCGGAAGGCGGAAGCAGCCGGAGCTTCGGAGTCGAGGTCGCAAAGATGACAACAATGCCGCGCGAAGTGATAAAAAATGCGGAGGCGACCCTTCGCGAAATGGAGAACGCCGACAGAAAAATGCGCTTCGAAAAGGGCAGCACCATGCAGAGCGACATCTTTTCCGTCTTCACCGACGATAGTTCCGCCGAGCCCGACCACCTCTACGAAATCGAACGCATTTTAAACCAGAACGACCCCGAAAAACTCACTCCGAGAGAGGCTATGAACATTCTTTTTCAGATTTACGATATTCTGAAAAGAGAGCAATAGCGGACATTTTCAGACATAATCGGCGCATTTTGGGCACGGACCCGGTAAAAGGTATTGAATTTTTTGAATTTTTGGGCATAATCTTTGCCCGAAAAACATTTATTGCAGGAGGATAAGATGAAAAACTTTTCGTTTCTTTTAACTGCTTTAGCGATTTTATTCTTCTTTGCAGGTTGCGAAGACAAAACCTTCAAAGATGAATTTTACGGCGACTATGACGGTTTCACCGTTTCTGACGAGGACAACACCTCCGACACAACGGGCGATACCGAGCCGACCGACACAGGCGATTCGACTACAGACACAGGCGACTCGACCACCGACACAGGCGATTCGACTACCGACACAGGTGACTCGACCACCGACACAGGTGACTCGACACCAGATGAAGGAGATTCGACTCCCGACGGAGACACCATTGAACCCGACGGAGACACAGTCATCGTCGAGCCTGACGGAGACACAACACCCGATACCGGAGATTCGACTGATTCCGGCGACTCGACTGATTCCGGTGATTCAACAGATTCCGGCGATTCGACCGATTCCGGTGATTCGACTGATTCCGGCGATTCGACTGATTCCGGTGATTCGACTGATTCCGGTGATTCGACTGATTCCGGTGATTCGACTGATTCCGGCGATTCGACTGATTCCGGCGATTCGACTCCTGATACCGGTGACACGACTCCTGATACCGGTGACACGACTCCTGACACCGGAGACACTACTCCTGATACCGGAGACACTACTCCTGACACTGGAGACACAACTCCCGATACCGGAGATACAACTCCTGATACCGGGGACACGACTCCTGACACCGGAGATACAACTCCTGACACAGGGGACACAACTCCCGACACAGGTGATACGACTCCCGACACCGGAGACACGACTCCTGATACCGGAGACACGACTCCCGACACTGGAGATACAACACCCGATACCGGAGACACGACTCCCGATACCGGAGACACGACTCCTGACACCGGAGATACAGAACCCGTTATTGAGTGCACAGGAATCTCGATCGGCGAAATCGTAGAGGGCGATTACAGCAACGTTATCATCTCCGATGAGATTTCCGGTCTTCTCGATGACAATACCGGCGCACTCGAGATAATCTTAGGTTCTTCTGGAGACATTATCGGCTCGCACGATCTGGGCGAAGGCGTCAACACGAATTTAAAGACCTGTGACCAGTGCGTATTACTCATCGAAATGGATTCGGACGACACTCCGATCAGAGGATACTTCCAGGAAAGCGGAACCCTTGAGGTCACAGAGATCAACGAAATCGGACAGACGAACGGTACAGTTTCGGCAAAGCTTGTCGAATCGTCATTTGCTTCGGACGGCTCATCGTCACCTGTTCAGGGCGGCGCTTGCGTTGAGTTTGAAGCAGCAGAATGGGAACATTCGACAGAAATCGACTATTCCAACGCACCGACCGAATGCAGCTCGATCTACACATGCAGGGCCGGATGCTTCAACCAGTATCCGAACTCAGAATCGCAGGATTTTAAAGACTGCTGGCGTCTCTGCTACATGCACGGAACAGCAGCAGGCAGGATCACATACAACAATATGAACTCCTGCTGGATCAGCAAGTGCTCCAGCGTTGAAGACTCCTTCGAGCACGCCGTCTGCATCTACAACAACTGCCGGAGCGAGACAAAAGGCTGCAATTTCGACATTCCGGACGAGGCAAATACCGCATACCATGCACCCTACGGACATGCAGAAATCAACGTTGACAGCCATTATCTCCTCCCCGAAGACGACGAGAGACCGTCAAGCCTCTCATCGGGTCAGTTTGTAAGCGGCTACTTCGTATCCGGGACCTTCGGGAACTCAGGTTCCGATATTATTCCTTCAGGCACGAGCTCGGATTACAGCTACTACATCGTCGGTCAGGATGTCCGCGAGGAGAGAGAGCTCATCGAGGTTTCACAGAGGTTCGTAAAGCAAAACCTGCTTAGCGACACGCCTCAGACGTTTGTCATTGAGATCTATTTTGACAGGACCCTCACCCCCGGCACGCACAGAGTCGGACTTCGTGAAGGCGATATCGTCGTTGCCGTCCACGAATACAACTGGACAACAAACAAGATCACATGCGACCATGCATTCGGTATGGGCAAACTCACGATCTCCGAATATGTAAACACTGTCGGCGCAAACGGCGTCCTCAAGATCTCCGGTGAAGTCGACCTTTACAGCGGCGAGAACGTTCCGAACTACGGCGGCAACATCAAAGACTTCATCACCAACTATTCGGGGACCTGCGCTGTCCGCAACTGATCCGGCTTTTCCAGACCTTTTGAAATCCAACTAATTATCTGATTTAATTAACATTTTTCAAGCACAGAAGTACCTTTTCACACAAGCGGAAACGGAAATTCTGCACTCACTAAGCAGAGCAGGGAATGTTCACTGAGAGTTTTTTTTGAAGCGGGAAAACTACTTTCCTGATTTGAGAAGTTCGTCGATTTTGGATTTGATAAACTCTTTAGGCTTCGCGCCGGAGACCTTTTTTCCGTTGATGAAGAAGAGCGGGACCGAACGCAGACCGAGCTTTGCTGCTGCATCAAGATCCGCCTTGAGGATCGATTCCGGATTTCCCGTTTTGATCTCTGCATCGATCTTAGACCAGTCGAGCTTCAGCTGCTTCGCATACTGCTCAAACTTTTCATTCGGGTTTGTCTTCCACTCCTGCTGCTTGTCAAAAAGGAGAGCCGCAAGCTCATAAAATTTAGCGTCTCCGTAAAGCTTTTTCGCCGCTATCGCGAAAAGTGCAGCCGGTTTAGCCTTGTCATGTGAAAAGAGCGGAAAGTGCTTGAAAACGAACTTTACGCCCTTTTTGTATTCGGGAAGCACCTCACCGAACGTTTGGAAGGCTCTTTGGCAGTGAGGGCACTGAAAATCGGAGAACCCGACTATTGTCACCTTCCCGTTCGGATCGCCCTTTACAGGCTCGTTTCCGGTCAACACGACATCGTAGATCTTGTTCGGATCTTCGCGTTTCGTGTCGTTGACTGACCTGTTGCTTCTGATGACAGCAGGTTTTCCGTCTTTGATTATTTCGTTGTAGAGCCCGTCGCCCTTGAGACCGGTTTTAGAGCTGAGCTCGTTTGCACGGGCAAGCTCCTCGTCAATCACCGTTTTGATCATCACGATCGGAAGCGCACCGCCGATGAAACGACCGTTGATAAATGTCGCCGGAGTGCTCATCGCTCCAAGGCCGGCGGCATACTTTATGTTTGAAGCAATAAGTTCCTCTGTCTTACTCGAGCTCTTGTCTGTATTGTACTTTTCGATGTCGAGAGAGAGCACCTTTGCCTCGTTTTCAAGCCACTTCGTAAAGTCCGGATCCTTCGTCCACTCCCTCTGCTTTGAGAAGAGGAGAGAATACATCTCCCAGAATTTACCCTGATTCTGCGCAGCTACAGCCGCAGCAGACGCCTCTTTCGCCCTTTTGTGGAAACCAAGCGGATTGTGGACAAAAAAGATACGGATCTTGCCCGCATACTCCTTCTTGAGCTCTTCGTAAGTAGAATAGAGTTTGCCGCAGAAAGGACACTCGAAATCGTCGATCAGGATCATCGTTACCGGTGCATCCTGAGCTCCCCACATCGGCGCATTTTCGGGGATCTGAGCCTTGTAGACATCCGTTGAGACCGCCTGCGGTTCCCGCTTTGAAGGTTTAAACTGCGTCTTTCCGTGCTTTACGATCTCGTTGTAGACATCGTTTACGCCGCCGGCTCTGATTTTCTCCGCGTCGGCAAGGTGTTCTGCTATTGAAGCCTTGAGCTTTACGGAGTTCGAGCCGACCATACGCGTCCCGTTGATAAAAAGCGTCGGAGTCCCTCTTACACCGAAATTTTCACCGAGAGCAATATCCTTTTTGACACGCTCGACCGTCTCGCTGGATTTTCTGTCGGCGTTGAACTTGTCCATGTTGAGCTTGAGCTCCTCGGCATAACGTACGATAAGCTCCTCATTGATATTTCTGACATCGGTGTAGAGTTTTGCGTAATATTCCCAGAATTTTCCCTGTTTTCCCGCTGCAACTGCGGCATAGGAAGCCTGCTTTGCCCACTTGTGGAACCCGAGAGGATAATGCTTGAAAACATAGCGGAGCTTTCCATTGTACTCCTTCAAAAGCTGCTCCATCGAATCGGCGCTGCGCTTTGAAAAGGGGCACTGGAAATCTGAAAAAGCAATAACGGTCACAAGCGCGGTGTCCGGTCCCCGGGTTGCGGAATCACTTACCTCCACGTTATAGATATCGGGAGCGCCTTCCGCAGTTTTTTTCTCCGTCCGGTCAGGTTCGGGTTCCTTTTTGTCCGAACATCCGAAAGAGCATAAAACCAGCCCGCAAACAAGTACTGCTGCAAGCAAAGAACAAATTTTTTTCATCTTTTCCTCCATATCAAAGATTGACTAGAGATATTGTTTTTTAAATTTATTGCAAATTGTATCGTTAAGTGTAATACCAAAAACGCTAAAAAAGTTGCTTTTTTTGTAATTTTCGCAGTTTTTGTCCATTTTGGAGGTAAAAATGTCAGAGTTTTCGAGATTAGTTGATTCTCCCGCCGGAAGCAGGCTCATCCTGCAGGGCAACCAGGCATTTGCGCTCGGTGTCGTCCACGCGGGCTACCATGCAGCAGACGGCTACCCGGGGACCCCGAGTACCGAGGTTATCGATAAAAGTCTGAAGTACGTTCAGGACAGGATGTGTGTCGGCTGGAGCGTCAACGAGGCTTCCGCCGTAGCAGTAACGATCGGTCACGCGATCGCCGGGATGGACAGCGTCGTGACAATGAAAATACCCGGTCTCTTCCAGGCAGGAGACACCATCACGACCTCCGCATTTTACACCGGACAGATGGGCGCTTTCGTAATTTACGCAGCGACAGACTACGTTCCTTCCAGCACCCAGCACGTTATTGATGCAAGATACTTTTTGAGCTCCGCAAGGATCCCGGTGATCGAACCGAGAGACCATCAGGAACTCTACGAATCCGCCTTCATCGCAGCGGATCTTTCAAGAAAGTTCAAGACACAGGTCTGCATACTTGCAAGCGGGATACTTGCCCACAGCGAAGGCATCGTCGTCACAAGAGCTCCGAGAACCGTCACTCCCCTTCCCGTTCCTGAAAACCTCTCAAACTGGATGCTCATGCCCGGGATCGCCAGGAAGAACTACAACGAGGCAACCACTCAAAGAATACCGCAACTCCTTGATTTCGTTAAAGACAACGAGACTTTCATTACTGAAACCAAAGGTTCGGACAACTTCGGGATCATCATTGTCGGAGAGAGCGAAATCGTTGTAAAAGAGGCTCTCGTCACAGCAAAACTTAATCCGTCGATCCTTTCGATGTCTATCGCAAACCCGGTACCTGTCGAACGTATAAAAAAATTTGCCGGACAGAAGTTCGATGCCCTGTTTGTCTTTGAGGACGGCGATAAATTTTTACAGGAAAAACTCGCAGCTGCCGGGATCGACGCAATCGGCAAGGATGAATTTTCCGTCATCACCGACTGGACACCCCAGCATGTCATCGACCTTCTGAAGAGCAGGATCAGGATCGAAATCGCAGAAAAACCGGCGGCTCCCGGCGTAAAACCCATGATGCGTCCGCCGTCGATCTGCCCCGGCTGCCCCTTCAGAGGATATGCTCTCGCAGCTGAAAACCTGAAGAAAAAGGGCAAGCTCTTCGCAGGCTTCGGCGAGATCGGCTGCTCGACACTGCTCTTCTTCAACAAAGGAATCGACACAGTCCTCTGCATGGGAGGAAGCGACTCTATGCGCCAGGGTTTCTGCCTCAGCAGACCTGAAATGGCATCAAAGGTCGTCAGCGTCATCGGCGATTCCTGCGAATGCCACAGCGGACTCGACGCTACGAGAAACGGTGTCTTCAGAAATGTCCCGGGTGTCAAAGTCGTACTCGAC
Source organism: bacterium (assembly GCA_017615095.1). Lineage (GTDB taxonomy): Bacteria > UBP6 > UBA1177 > UBA1177 > UBA1177 > UBA1177. Next base: position 7,885 of record JAGAAT010000045.1, on the reverse strand, counting down.
AACACCGTGACAGGGATGACAGGCGCCCAGCCGGCTCCGACAAGTTACGCAAACCTTGCCGGAGTACCGAACAAATTCCGTCTGAAAGAGGCTATCAAAGCCGAAAAATGTGAAGTCGTCGCCGTTGATGCATACGACCTCGCAGGTGTCGAAAACGCTCTTTCCAAGGCTCTTGACGACGCCGAAAAAGGGCTTTACACCAACCTCGTGATAGAAGGTCCATGCCAGCAGGTAATGGACAAGACTTCAAAAAAGAGGACGATCGAAATCGACCGTGAAAAGTGCAGAAAATGCGGTCGCTGCAATGTCTGTCCGGGCATTAAATTCGATGACGAAGGCAGACCGAATTTCACGAATCTCTGCATCAACTGCGGAGGGAACAAACAGATCTGTATGCAGCGCTGCCCGTTCGGCGCGATCGTCTCGATCGAAAAGAAAGGCTCCTCTACCAAAACGGAACAGGGCGAGTTCAAACTTCCAGTTTTCCCGGAGGTCGAAGTCAGAGAATCAGAACTTCCAGAGTCTATCCGTGTTGCGATCCGCGGTATCGGCGGTCAGGGCAACCTCTTCTTCGGCAAGATCCTGAGCGAAGTCGCGATGAAAACACCTTACGCGAACAAAAAGATCGTCAAGGGCGACACGCACGGCATGGCTCAGCTCGGCGGAAGCGTTATTTCAACATTCTCGTGCGGCAACGTCTTCAGTCCGATCCTCTCTCCGGCAAGCGCAGACGTTCTGGTCGTCATGGAGACATCGGAAGTCTTCTGCAACGGTTTTCTGGATCTCCTGAAGCCGAACGGAACGATCGTCCTCAACCGTTTTGAATCACTTCCGTCCGGTGCAAAAAAATCCGACTATCCTAAAATAGAGGCCATCCGCGAGGCACTTGCAAACTACAACGTGATCGAAACAGACGTCCTCGAAATCGTATCGAAAATCGGCGACACGACCGGTAAAACCGCAAATGTTGCAATGCTCGGCATCCTCTCCAAAATCGCGCCTTTCGACAAAATACCGGAACCGGTCTGGCTTTCAGCACTGATGAAACTCTCGCCTACAGACCAGATCAAAGCATCGAACTACAAAGCGTTCATCGCCGGCAGAGAGGCTTGATTCAAACCTGATATACCGCGATCTTCCGTTCTATTTCACCTAATTTATATGACCTGACTTCATTCAGGGAATCGTCCTGAAACGGCTCCTGATTTGACGAAAACCAAAAACAGAGATGTCCGTTCTTTCTGAGCAGTGTCTTGCAGCAGTCAAAGAGCTCCGCATCGATTTTTACCGCCCTGGAGACTATCAGGTCATAGCGTTTCGAGTGAGCAAACAGGTTTTCACATATCCCGTTCACATTATCGATACCGAGCGAAGCGGATGAAAGATTGATAAACGAGATCTTTTTTCTCGCCTTGTCCAGAAGCGTAAAACTGCTTTTAGGGAACACCAGCGCCAGCGGAACCCCCGGGAAGCCTCCCCCTGTACCGACATCAAGCACGGCCGAACCATCAAAAAAGAGCCCTTCGACTGTTGCAGGGACAAGCGAATCGACAAAGTGCAGAAGCACTGCCTCACGGAAATCCGTAATAGTCGTAAGGTTGTGGGTCCTGTTCCAAGAAAGCATTTCCTTCAGGTACAAGCACCCCTTTTCACAGAAGTTTTCAGGGAGCGCCAGCCCCAGATTTTCCGCCTCGCTTTTCACGATTTTTTCAAATGTTTCACGTGAAACATCCGCAACGCTGCTATCCATTGTTTCTCCTCAAAGCCATGATCAAAATAGAAATTGCCGCCGGAGTGACACCTGGGATGACCGAAGCCTCTCCCAAATCCGCAGGACGCTGTTTTGAAAGTTTTTGGCGGATCTCGTTAGTCAGTCCGTCAAGTTTCGAAAAATCAAAACCGGCGGGGATCAGGATCGCAGAGAGGTCTTCGAATTTTGCGATTTCTTCCCTCTCCCTTTCAATAAAGCTGGCATACTTTATTTCCACTTCGGCGCGGTCCCAGATTTCCGATGTTTCACGTGAAACATAACCTGTCACATCAGCTATTCTGCTGCGGTTCATATTCGGTCTGCGGAGAAGAGCGGAAAGATCCGAGACTCTTCCCAGTGCCGCCTCGCCGATCGCCTCAAGCCTTGAATTCAGCTCTTTCGTCGGATAGAGACTCTGCGACCCGATCTCGCTGACAAGCGCCTTGACACGTTCGCATTTCTTCATCTCGCCGTCATAGATCTTCTCTTCGATAAGACCGCACTTGAACGACTTCTCAAGAAGCCTTTCCGGAGCGTTGTTGTCCCGAATGTAAAGGCGGTACTCTGCCCTGGAAGTGAACATGCGGTATGGTTCGTCGACCCCCTTCGCCGTAATATCGCTGATCATCACTCCGGTATAGGAATCGTGCCTGCCGAGGATCAGGTTTTCACCCTTTTCCGTTGCCGCGACGGCAGCGTTCGCTCCGGCAACCAACCCCTGGGCAGCCGCCTCCTCGTAGCCGCTTGTCCCGTTCACCTGACCGGCAAAAAAGAGTCCGGGGATCTGTTTACTTTCAAGCGTGATCTTAAGATCCCGAGGATCGTAGGCGTCGTATTCTATCGCATAGGCGGGACGGGTCATCTCTGCCCGTTCAAGCCCGGGGATAGACTCAAGGATTCGCTTTTGCACAGCGACCGGAAGCGATGTCGAGATTCCGTTCGGATAGTATTCCGTGCAGCTCCAACCCTCCGGCTCGACAAAAATATGGTGAAACTCCTTATCTGGGAATTTCACAAACTTATCCTCGATGGATGGGCAGTATCTCGGTCCGATACCCTCGATCGACTTTGTTGCACCGTAAAGCGGCGAATACTTCAAATTTTCAAGAACTACCTCCTTTGTTTTTTCAGTCGTCCTCGTCAGAAAACAGGGGACCTGATGCTCAAGAACCCCTTCAGTCGTTACAGAAAAAGGCGTGTAGTCCGTCTCCCCCGGCTGGATCTCCATCTTTGAAAAATCAATGCTTCTTCCAAGCAGGCGGACAGGAGTTCCTGTTTTCAGCCTGAACTTTTTGTGACCGAGCCCTACCAGAAAATCAGAGAGCTTCACCGATGCAGGCTCACCCAGTCTGCCGCTTGCAAAGTTGTCGCCGCCGATATGGACAAGTCCGTTCAAAAATGTACCGCTCGTGATGACAACAGAGGCGCTTTCAAAGTTGCTGCCATCCTTCGTTTTTACAATAAAATCCCGCTCTCCCCTACTCTCGAGAGCAACGACCTCACCTTGAAAAAGAGTCAGGTCCGGAACATTGAAAAGGAAGTCGTGCATAAATGTCCGGTACAGATTTTTATCACACTGTGCCCGAAGCGCCTGGACCGCCGGTCCCTTTCTCCTATTTAAGATCCTGTACTGGATCGCTGCAAAATCAGCCGCCCTCCCCATCACTCCGCCAAGGATATCGACCTCACGGACAAGCTGTCCTTTAGCCTGCCCTCCGATCGATGGGTTGCAGGACATTTCGCCGAGCTTGTCAACCGAAATCGTCACAAGCAGAGTTTTGGCGGATTTTTTTGAAGCAGCGTAAGCAGCCTCTATCCCGGCATGTCCGCCGCCGATAACTATGACATCGAATTTCACCGTTTATACCTCAAAAAACGACTTCCAAAATTGACCCACAAGCGACAAAACCGGCTCGACCCGAGCAACAGCTCTCAGAAACACATTTTCCCGTTTAAAGACCGTTTCCGCGCGTCTGCTTCGATTTTGCATTTTTCTACTTTCCAAGGCAAAAACCGCCAAATATTTTTTCAAAGACATCCTGATCCGTAAAATCTCCGACAAGATTTTTCAGACCGTTCAGGATCTCTCTGACACAAAACTGAAAAATTTCGACCTGGTCGCTATCAAGATAAAGTGAAAGCTCCTCAAGCTGCGAAATAAGTTTTTCAGAAATATCGCTTTGCCACTCGCTGAAAAAAACTGCTTCATTCACATCAGGGAGATTTTCAGCAAGCTCTTCTTCTATACGACTCTTTAACTCAGCCAAACCTTCACCAGTCCTACAGCAGAGACTGATCACAGAGTCTGAAAAACCGCTCAGACTGTCACCTATTTTATCCTCTAAATCCGACTTGTTTTTTACAAAAACCCTAGATTTAATCGAGGTTTCGCGAATTAAAGCACGATCCTCGTCAGAAAGCGGCTGCGAAGAATCAAAGACCAAAACGACCAAATCGCTGGTATCAACAAGCTTTCGGCTCTTGTCTACACCCCTGCATTCGAGCTCATTTTCGGTTTCTCGGATCCCGGCAGAGTCGATCAAGCGCACTTGAAACCCTCTTACATTGTAGGTTTCAGAAATATAATCTCTCGTCGTGCCTGGAATTTCAGAAACAATCGCCCGGTCTCTATCGACAAGTGTGTTAAAAAGCGAGGATTTTCCGACGTTTGGACGCCCTAGAAGCAATATCGTGTAACTAACCAGCCTTTTCAGTGATTCTGAATTGGTTTTCAGCCTGTTCAGGGCTGATTTTGTCGATTTTATCAGTTCTGAGACTTCGTTAAAATCAAGGTTTCCTGCTATTTGATCCGGAAAATCAACAATGGCTGTAAGCATTGTATAACTGCGATCCCACGAGGGAATCAAGGTTTCAAGCGTTTTTACGGTTTTGTTCTCAAACGCCGCTTTTCTTGAAAGCTCTATTGCAACAGGGTTTTGCGTTGTTACAAGGGTGTTGACAGCAAGAGCCTGATTAAGAGTCATTTTTGAGTTCAAAACAGCCCTGAAAGAAAACTCTCCACGAAGAGCCGGAACAGCTCCGTTTTTTATTACCAGACCAAGGATCTGTTCTGCGTTTCCCTCCGCTCCGTGAAGCTGAAGTTCGACAACATCCTCGCCCGTAAAGCTGTGCGGAGAAAAAAAAGGCAGGACAATACACTGCTCAATGACATTTTCTCCGTCGTAAAGCTTTGCAAAACAGATTTTTCTATCTTCAAATTGATGTTTTTTTGTCAGTTTCGAGGCTATTTTCAGGGCGCCTTTCCCGCTTATGCGCACGATCCCGATCGTGCTGCCTTTGGCGGTTGCAAGAGTGCAGATAGTTGAATTTATTCGTTCGAAATACATGTACTACTTTGTGCAGACCGGATACTTCAGGACTTCGGCCGGAACTTCCTGCGGATTATCTTCGTCGTTGTAGCCCGGGATCTCGTAGGGGTGGTAGAAATCGACATCGTTGGCAACGACCTCTATCGATCCTCCTTCGTAAAGCTGCTCGTTTTCCGGGTAGACTTTCTTGATGTTGACTCTGCCGCTGTAGCCGATCCCCATGATGCATTCAACTCCGTTCTGTTTGTCGATAAGTCTGTAGCGGACAAGCTTCAGAAGGTTGTCCACCATGTCGAACAGGGAAACAGCGTTGATGCTGTAGTCTCCACCAACCTTGAAGGTTCCCGGAGCAAACTCCAGCTCGTGGCGCGGATAGCCCTGAACGCCGTTCTGAAGAGGATACTGTTTGATCGTCAGCTGGCGTTTCTGACCGCCCAAAGACCCTGTATAATTGGTTGTTGAAGCGTATGAGACAGAAGGAACTTCGCCGGGGAAGTATGTTTTTGTATCGCCGTAAAGCCCGTTGAAAGCCGCGTATCCGACACTCCCTTTCGCAAAATACGAGGGATCTCCTATTTTGGCGTCATCCATTATAAAGTTCGTTCTGAAGCCGATATTTACAACTCCCCAGATGCTCTTGCTGCAGCCCGAGAGGTTGTACGCAGTGCAGTTTTCATTGCAGTAGGCGAGTCCGGACATCATCGTGTGAAGGTCGGAGCACGCCATCGGCGCCGAAGTGTCGCACCGCTCGTTGTAATCGACCTTTTCGTTTCCGCACTCTTCTGTCGGAACGACCGGCTCTTCATCCGGAGTTACCACGACGTCACTTGAACCGCTGTCCGCAGTGTCTCCTGTATCCGAACCGCTGTCCGAGCCGGAATCTGCCGATGTATCCGCGCCTGTGTCCGGTCTTCCGCCGCCGTTATCGTCATCTGTAACAACATTTGAATAATCCCAATCGGGAAGCTCGCCGGCATCGCTGTCGGGCTCCTCTTCACCGCATGAAACAAAGATAAAAAGGACCAATGCTGTCAAAATCACAACTATTTTTTTCATCTTTTCCTCCATTTTTTCATAAAAAAACACTTTCAGGCGGCATATTATAATGATTATCTGCTAAAAAAAAATACGTAGGGAGAGTAGGGGATTTTTCTGTTTTCAGTATATAAAGGGAAAGACTCTTTTCCGGCTTTTCGGATAGGCGTCACCGAACTTTTCAATGTACCATTTGCGGTTCGAATGCGCTCTCGGCACAAGGTTCGCCATTGTGAAAAAAAGGAATGTGAGTCCGGGCATCGACCAGGTCAGAAGAGCCCATCCTGCCCATTCGACGATCTCTCCGAAGTAGTTCGGGCTCGCGACAAAGCGGTGAAAACCCTTTTCCGGAATGTGATAACCGGGACCTTTTTCGACCCTCAAATCACGCAGGATCTTGTCGGACTGGATATTTACGAACATACCGAAATAGAAAAGGATCACACCCGGAACAAACTGAGGACTGGAGAACCATTCCGGCTGGTAATCCGAGAGGAAAAAGAGCCAGTATCCGTTGATGAAACCGTTCATCAGGTTGAAAAAAAGCGACATCGCAATGATCGAAAAGGGCATTTTCGCACCGTTTTTAATCAGGAACGGGTAGATCAGATCGCGCTGAACGTAGTGCGAAAGCCAGATCCCGAGCATTACGCCCGTGACAGCGTTCACTTTACCCAAACAGGCGAAAACAATCGGTAAAATAACCACCGGCGATTCCATCAGAAGCCATCCGAGCCTGGGATTTACAGCCGGTCCCCACTTTTTGCTGCCGAACCGTCCGTAGCCCGCCGTGACAAAGTAAAGCGAGATCCATGTGAAGACGCCGCTTACGAAGAGAAAAACAATCGTGTACTTGTAAAGCTGCTCCATTAAAACCCCTTATTTTTTCTGCTCTTTCGGCATAAGTTCGATATCTTTGTTCTCAAATTTGTAGATGAGAACGCGTTTGTAGCCCATAACGCTGATTTCGACTCTCGTTATCCCGCTCGTAAAGTGGAAAAACTGCCCGTTGTTAAAGTCTTTTGCCTGATATTTGACATAAAGATCCTTTTCTCCCATCCGTTTTTTGCCGGCTTTGCCTTCGTTCTGCATATATTCCAGTTTGTCTACTGAAACCCAGACATGACCGACAAAATGTTCTCCCTTTGGCTTTCTTGCCGTCATTTTGATTTTATATGCAAGTTTTCCGTTCAGTTTTTCGACAGCAACGAGCTCGCGGATGTACTCTTTTTCGCCGTTTTTATCGAAGTGGGGGATCCCTGGCTTTGATTCGTGGGGATCACACGCAATAACTCCCGGTTTCCTAGGTTTTCCGTCAGATTCGCAGGAAAGAAGCTCGTATTTCAGGTTTTTATACCAGTCGTCCCATCGTGTATAGACGTATTTTTCGGTTTCAAGCAGTTCATTCGTCTTCGGATCACGGTATTCGACAGTGACATAGCGCGTGTTTTTGACACCGGCATAGCTTTCATACATTTTTGAGTATTTTGCCGTGATTTTGTCAATAACCTCCTTGGAAAATTCAGGAGTTATCGGCATTCCTTCGTAAACAGCGGGTTTTGCCTGTGCCGCCTCGGCTGTTTTTGCTTCAGTCAAAGTCTCTGCCGGTTTTTGCTCATCAGTTTTCGGTTCCTCTGCAAAGGCAGTTGCCGTAAAAATCAAAAAAACAACTAAAATCAACAACTTTTTCATTTTTCCTCCTGATAAAAACTACCCAAATTAGACATGATTTTTTCCCATCGGTTTCAAATTTTCGTTTTCGGGCCCGATT
>JAGAAT010000044.1 GCA_017615095.1 bacterium | reverse complement strand
TTCAGGATTTTCGGCGGCAAAACCGGAGATATTCTTTGCCATAATGACACCGTTTTCGCGGGGGTTGTCGTAGTAGCCCCTCCGGAGCCCGACCTCTCCGAACCCGTATTTTTTGTAAAGCGACCTTGCAGGGAGATTACCCTCGCGCACCTCGAGAAAAATTTTCGTGATCCCGCTCTCCCGGCAGAAATCGAGAACCTCTTCAAGCAGGGCAGAGGCATGACCCGACCGCTGGCACTCCTTTTTTACGGCGACCTGGAGGATCTCAGACTCGTCAAGCACGGTCGAAAGGATCAGAAAGGCAGCGACCCGACCGCCGGAAAACCTTACAAAAATCCGCCGGTCAGATCCGCTATTATTTGTATTACCTATTACATATGTGATGAAAGATGCGGTCTCGCTGCCGAAGAAAAGTTCTCCGACAGCTTCGATTTCCGCCTGATGTTCCGGGATCTCATCCCTCTTCAAAAGCATCGGCTACTCTTCCGTTTTTTTCTTCCTGCCGCGTTTTTTCGGAGCGGTTTCATCGTCACCGAAAAGGGACGCCTGTTCGAAATCGCCGTTCTGGTGTTTTTCCGCAGTTTCGGCTTTAGCTGCCGGGAGCTCCGGCTCCGGCGCAAAGATTTCCGGCTCTTCTGCCGGCTTTTCCGGCTCAGCCGACTCCCTCGGCTTCGGGTCTGTATCGACATCCTTGATTTTTACGACGCGGTAAGTCTTCTGCGGGACAAGGATCTTCTCCGGAATGACTGCGCTGTCACCGACCGACGCCTTTTCGAACCACTCCTGAAATTCGACAAGCCCCTCGTTCGTCACGACTTCGCCGGTATACTTTTCCTTGAAGCCGGCGATCGTCTCTGTCAGCTTAGCCTGCTCCTCTCCGAGCGGAACAAGTTCGGAAACGACACGGACCTCGTAGTTACCCGGGTAGACCCTGTCCACCTTCTCGATGTCGACATTCACGAAATCGTTGCGGTTCACGATCTCCGAAGTTCCGTCCGAATACATAACGTAATAGATCATCTCTCTCCTCCACCTTATCGATCTTATAAACTCTGCACCCTCTCGTTTCTGATGGACTCCGCAAATCTGGTTGTACTTGCAGAAAACGCTCCCCGCCGAACAGCCCGCGACCTGTTTTTTTTTCGGACAGCAGAGCTGTGTCAGCGCCCTCTTCCTCTGCTGAAGCTTCCGGTTCAGCTCTATTATTTTCGCATTCAGCTTGGCGTCACCCGGTGAGATCCATTCGGGGAAGCATACCGTAAAAACCTCTGATTTTACAGGGCAGAACCTGTTTTCGCAGGCAAGGCACTGCGTCAGATGGACCTTCGTCCCCGGCAGCAAGTCGCAAAAATCTGAGTCCAGGCAGGTGATCCAGCCGTTTCGGGAGTCTATCATAGCTTTTTCACTTCACTTTGTCGGTACAGTTTAGTTTTCGTTCGTACGATTTCAAGGATTATTAAAAAAATGAGCCCATTGTTTTGACAAAAAAAGCGTTACACCTATGATTTGCGCGCAATTTTGTCTGTTTTTTAACATTTTATGGGGCTAGAGATGAAAAAATTCAAATTTTTCCTGGTTTTACTCCTTTGCGTGCTGCCGCTGGCAGTCTCCGCCAAGGCGATCGGTCCCTCTGTTTCGAACTACAGAGGCACGGATCTCAAGTGGGAAGACGGAGCTTACGGGTACCACGTTATGTTCAAGTCGCTCCTTGCAAACAACGAGGCTGACTCTGACGTAAACAACCCGCAGGGCGACACATGCCTTGATTCAAGCACCTACATCCTGGATGCGTCAAACCTCCCGCTGGATGCCGTAATAGAGGATGCATACCTCGTTTGGACAGGAGCTGTTCCGGTCGTAGAAAAGGACGATCCAACCGACAACGAAGTCACACTCTCTTTCCAGCATGAGAACAACCCGGCGATCTCTTCGACTCAGGTGATCAAGGGCAAAAAGGCATACAAGGTCTCCGAAGCAGGTTTCGTTGACTTTGAATTCGATGCCTTCAGAGATACTGACGAGCCCAACAAAAGCTGGTTCACCTACAGAGTAAAAGTTCGTGATTTCTTTAAAGATTTGCAGAGCAAAGGGCGTCAGGCAGAGACCGACCAGAGCGGAACGTTCGACGGTTCGTACCTTTACGGTTCCTACACTCTTTCAGGGCTCAAATGCGCAAGCGACAGCATCTACAAGGCTTCTACGGAGATGGTTTCCGGCTGGTCGATCATTTTGATCTACACATCCGCAACGATCAGCCCGAAAAAGATTTACCTCTACGACGGATTCAAAGCTTACTTCCATGAGCTCAGCGAAATTTCGGTATCCGGCTTCGAGTTCCCGACCGACCCCGAAATCAGACTGACCCTCGCTTCCCACGAAGGCGACCCGGGACTTGCTACACTCTACCCCGAGACAAGGATGCTCTACGAAGAGGGTATCCAGGTCCAGGGCGACGGCGTTGACTGGCTCCTGATCAGCAACGAGTGCAACCCGCCGGCATACCTCAGCGACAACTTCGTGACCCTCAACTACACTGAAATTTTCAACTCGATCTCGTCGGTTTACGACTACACCGGCACGAATCTCATGTGCATCGGCGGCGTTCCTGGCGCACTCAACTATGACGCGATCGAATACGGCATGGATATGGACACCTTCGTTCTCGACACCGTTAACGACGGCGGAATGGCAGCGCACTTCCACAAAGGCGGGACCAACATCAAGCTTCGTATCGGCGCGAACCAGGACCAGGCGATCACCAACTTCATGCTCGTCAGCGTTGACACCAAAACCCCGCAGTTCGATATTCCCGGTCAGCCCGAAAAGGTTGCCTGCACCCCGGCGAACACTCCGGTTTCAACAGGTGAGCAGTACGAAGGAAAGTGGTGCCAGAACAACATCGAACACACCTTCGCGATGAGGATCCAGAACTGGGGAACCGACATCACCAAAAACATCACGGTACTCGATACGATCCCGAGCGGAATGGAATATGTTCCCGGCTCGACCGAATACGCGAACGAATTCGTCGTTGAAAACGGCAAAAAGATCGCAAAGAAATGGATCCCGATACCTGACGATGCAGGCGGCTTCCCGCTTGTAAACGGCGTCAAGGTCGCAGACTCGCTCAACTTCTGCCAGGAGGGAGACGATTACCTCTCCTGCAAGGATCTTGTCATCGTAAGATTCAGAGCAAAAGTAAAACAGGATACAGCTAAAAACCACGTAATCGAAAACACCGCGCTCTACAGAACACCCGGCGTAGTCGATTACAAGACAAACCTCGGCATTTCCTCGAAACTCAGAATGATTTCAACAGGATGCGTCACTTCACAGGATGCAGTTGATCTCTCTGACTGCGGCGGTGTCGGAGCTTCTTCATGCACATCCAACGATGACTGCGGCGAAGGCTCCATCTGCGACAAAGAGTCCGGCTCCTGCATCGACGACCCGAAGATCGTCAGATGCAAGAATACCGCAGCTACCGTTACGATCGGCAAGAACAGCCCGAGCGACGACAACATCATAATCATCCCGAACCCGTCACCCGATCTTGTTCTCGGTCAGATCGACATCACTGCGGCAGATACGAGCAGCGAGTGCTACTTCAACCTTGATTCTGTCCGTCTGAAAGTCGACACCAACGACAATTCGATCGCTGTCACCGACCTCAAGATGTACAACGATACAAACAACGACGGCAAACTTGACTCCGGCGACGTCCTTCTCGGTTCGGCAGACGCCCTTTCGTCTGGCTATGCAGGATTCACATCCTCCAACCCGACCAACAGACTCTGGGCGAACAAGAGGAACAGCATCATTTTCGTTGCGAATGCCAACTTCAACGGAACCAACATCACAAACAGCACCTCATTCTCTCCCGCAATAGAGAGCGAAGCTGTCAAGATTTCCGACGGAGGAGAGGCAACTGCTGCCACTGAGAACGGCGAAGCTATAGGTTTCGCGAAGTACCAGTTCATGCCGACTGAAGGCTTCATCGTCACATCAGGCGAACACGACCCGGCAGTTCCTGCAAAATCGAAGATGAACGGGACTCACGACGTCTTCCAGATCAAACTTCTCTCGATCGATCAGGCAGACACCATCAGGAGGATCACCATTGCAGTTCCGAAGTCCAGCCAGGCTCAGTTCGGATCGGCCATCACAAGCCTTTCGATTTATGAAGATACCGACAACGACGGCAAAGGCGATGTCGAACTTGCGACCACGAACTCCTTCGACGCCAACATGACCCACCGCTTCGACCTGAACTACGACATTCCGGCCGGAACGGAGAAGTATTTCACGATCAGAGCAAATCTCGCGCTGACAAACGGTCAGGAGTTCCAGATCCAGGTCAAGAACCTCACGCTGGCAAATACCGACAAGGTTATCGGAACTCCTCTCTACTCGAAGAAATACGTCTACGAAGATGATATCATTGCCGGCGACGACGACGGCGGTTGCGCTCTTACAGTTGTCGACGATTCACAGAATCTCTTCATTATGCTTCTCGCGGCTGCCGGACTTCTTGCGGCAATGGTTTTGAGACGTTTCGCATCGAAATAAGCTCCCGGCAGATTCAAAAAAAGATCCCTTTTGACTTCATTCGACTCTTTTTCTTGATTTAGCGCGTCTGCCCTCCATAATTCTCCAGCTGGAGGTTGACTTGACTGACTTTTTTGCAAAATTTTATCATTTTTCCGGACGTGCGCTTGCAGTACTATTTATCGCTTCGATCCCGCTCTCGCTCTTTTTCTGGCACTTTGTCAGCGATTCCGGCGAACTCGATCCTGCTACAGAAGAGGGTTTTGCAAAGGTCCTGAACGAAAACTTCAAAGAGGGCGACATCATCTTTCCGGAGAACGACTGGGATCTCGACTTCACAAAAAAACTCAACAACAAGATCTTTCCGGTCTACCTCTCGCTGAAGGAGCTGAAAAGTGAAGATTTCGAGTATCTCAAAGAGGATGACGGACGGGTATTTTTTCTTCTGAACGACCCGGGAAGGGTGGAAACTCTGCTAAAAAAGCTGAAGCTCCGCGAAATCAGGAGATTCGACGTTCCGAAAGGGCTCGTCCTGCTTGCCGAAGATGCTGTTGCCGCTACTCACAAGCTTCTGGTTTTTTCACGCGACATCGACAAGGCGCGTGAAGTCTACTTTACAAAAAAAGACGAAAAGCGCTATTGCCGGCTGAACTCCGGCGGAGACTGGATCTGCGCAAAAAACAACTGGAACTATGTCGGCAGATTCACCGCCAAATTCAACGGAAGGATACCGGAAAGAGCCGTTTGGGCACACCCGCTATCGAAAGAAAACCTCAATATTGTCTTTGACTTGCCTCAAGGGAGCAGACATCTGGTATTCAACTCTGTCCTTCGGGAAGCCGGCTGGATGTCGCCCAACAAGGCTCCGGTTCATGTGACTGTTTTTGCAGACGAAACCAAGATTTTAGAGTATAAAAACGAGTCTGTCAGAAACTCTTTCCGGCATAAGGCAGAGATACCTCAGGGAGCAAAAACTCTAAGGATCGTGATAACGACAAATGACGACAGGCAGCGCCACTTCACCTTCAACGGATATGTAGCACCATGAATTTTATAAACAAAATCGGCAAGCTGGACATTATTTTAGCATCTATCGTTTCGGTTTTCGTCTTCCTGATGATATTCTGCACACGCGATGCCATCGGCTTTGTAAGAGACGAAGGCTTCTACATGAAGGCTGCCAACGAGATGGCGGACTGGTACGAATCCATCGAGCGGAGCTTTGCCGAAGGCGAATTCGCAAAACCGTTTTCTCAGAAACAAACCGACAGATACTTCCGATTCAACCACGAGCATCCGCCCTTCATGAAGGAGCTGTTCGGTCTTTCGAACTACATTTTTCACAGGAAGCTGAAGATCCTGGAGACGGGTTCTTCCGCACGGCTGGTCGCAGCCCTTTTCGCTGCCCTGACGGCTTTGATGATCTACCTTTTCGGACAGATTTTCTTCAACCGCATCACCGCCGTAACCGCGCCGCTCCTGTTTTTTATGATGCCGCACCTCTTTTTTCACTCACATCTGGCGTGTTTCGATGTGCCGATACTCTTCTTCTGGAGCGCGACCTTCATCCTCTACATCTTCTGCATCAAAACCGGTAAGCTGTCGCTCCACATAGTCACAGCGGTCTTTTTCGCACTTGCGATGGCGACGAAACACAATGTCCTCTTCATCCCGATCATACTCTTCGCATCGTGGCTCTGCTTCTACTTTTTTTCATACAGAAAAGAGAGCCGGAGCTTCTCGATAAAGCACTTTCTGACATCGGTACCCAAAGTTTTCTACTTCATGGTCCTGATTTCGATACCGCTCTACTTCCTGCTTTGGCCCTGGATGTGGCACGACACCGTCAACCGGGTCGGCGATTACATGATCTTTCACACAAAGCATGTAAATTACACGAATTATTACTTCGGGCAGGAACTAGCTACAGGACCTTTCCCATTCAGTTTTCCTTGGGCGATGACCTTTTTTACGACCCCGCTTCCCCAGCTTATCTGCTTCTTTGCGGGCGTCATCTGGTTCTGCAGCGAGTTCAAAAACGCAGCCTCTGCAAAGGATCGTGAAGCTTCGCTCGCCATGATTTCGGGCTCGCTCTTCCCGATTTTTCTGATAGCGCTGCCGTCCGTGCCGATCTTCGGCGGGATCAAGCACTGGTTCACCGGATATCCGCTCATGCTGACGGCAGGTGTGTTTTTTGTTTGCGAAAACTTGAAAAAATTAGTAAAAACAGATAGATACAAAGACGTTTTTGTTGCGCTCGTCTTTTTTGCGGCAGCGGTCTCCCTGGTTCAGCCGAATGTCAAGTTCGCAAAACGGGGTCCCGCGTTTTACAATCTGCTGATCGGAGGCGCAGAGGGAGCCGCAGAGCTCAGGATGCAGCGGAACTTTTGGGGATACGACATGATAGACCTGGCAGAAACATTAAATAAAAACGCACCCTCTCACTCAAAAGTCTACATCATGGGCGCCTACGAAGGCGTGAACCTGAACTCCTTCAACTTCATGCGGGAGGAGGGACTCGTCAGGAAGGATCTGATAGGCGTAAACAACCTTCATGATGCAGATTTCGCCTTTTTCTTCTTCGAAAAACAGAACGAAAATGTCTTTAACGAAATCGCCTTTGAATTCGGCACCGCCGCTCCGATCGCGATAACATCAGTCGATTCCGTCTTATATTCCGCACTTTTCAGGAGGACAAAATGAACTATCAGCCGCTTTTTACCGACCCTCAGCTAAAAAAGTGGAAGGCGCTTTTCAGAATATCCTTTGTCATAAATCTCCTCCTTCTGGCATTCATAATTTTTTACAAAATCCCGAACGGCGGGGAAAAAAAGCCGGAGGAGAAGAAGATAGCCGCAGAGCAGACTGCGGCAGCGGAAGTCCCATCAGAGCAGGGGCAGGCAGAGGCAGCTCAACCTGCCGAAAACGGAGATCAGCCGGCTGCCGGCAATCCGGCTCCGGCAGCTTCACAGAAGCAGGCACAAACCTACACTGCGGGAGAGCCGATCGCCTCATCCGTTGTGATCGCAGACAACTTCTACAACGCCTTCAACCACAGCGAAGAGATCCAAAAGATATCGCAAGCACTTAATATAACTAAGCTTTCCGACATTTTAAGCGCGCACATCGCAAGGCTTTTGATTTGGGACATCTCGCTTCGGAGCGACGCCCGCAAGGAGGATACGATCGACTTCGTTTTCCGCACAGTCCCCGTCAGCGAAAAGAAACAGCGCACAGATCTGCCGGACGACCTGGAGATCCTGGCAGTCAAATACTATTCACACAAACTGAGCAAAACGATAAGTATTTACAAGTACACGACTAAAGATTCCGATTCGAAATATTACTATTCAGACGGCACGATGATCGAAAAAAAGATCATCCCTAATCCGCCTATCAAAAACTACATCCAAATCACCAGCACGATCGGCGACAGGGCTCCGAAGCACGAGGGCGTCGACTTCAAGGCTCCGGTCGGAACTCCGGTCTATTCGACCATCAACGGTAAGGTTGCCCGCATAAACTGGAAGACAAAGTACAACGGCTACTGCATCGAGATCGAAGAAAAAGGAAAGCCTTTTGTTTTCAAATACCTGCACCTTTCAGAAGTTCTTGTTGAAGCTGGTCAGACGGTAACTGCCGGACAGCACATCGCCAACTCAGGAAATACCGGCAAAAGCACGGCTCCGCACCTGCACTACCAGATAAACATCGGGCAGAAGGGCAAAGTGCAGGATCCTTTCGTTTTCCACAAGACGACCGGCACATCCGTTCCGGCAGCCGAGCTTACCGATTTCAAAAACAAAACGGCAGAGCTCGACACCCTGATGAACTGATTTTTCCCGTTCAGAGCGTTATTCCGCCAAAAATCCGACCTTACAAAATCTTGCTCTATTCAGTCTATTCTGGTTGACAACAGTACTGAGATTTCATAACATATCAGTTGCCTTGAGTATTAAAAATTATGGATGTGGGGACAACATGAGAAAATTTACAAAGTTATTGACGTTTCTTTCGCTCACACTGATTTCCGTCGCGATTTTTGCGCAGGATTCTGTCGCGCTCACCCCGACAGTAGCCACCTCAGATTCGGAAAAAAAGATTGCCAGAGAGATCGACGAAAACCTCTCTCTCCTGCTTTCGACCATCAAAACAGCAAAGGTCGAGACCTATTCATCAGGTCTTGCGCGGTGTAAATCAGACCTCAAATGCATCGTACAGGCAGTTGTCAAGAGTGATGAGTATGACTTTGTTCTGATTCCCAAAATTTCTAAACACAAAGAGACAAAAGTCTCGATCACTCTTTACGACAAATCCGCTTCCAAGAAGGGCTCGAGAACCATCACCGCAGAGAGCGGCACGGACAGCGAGGACATCGCTTCCGACATGATCAACGCGATGAAAACGCTCCTCTCGTCGGTTTCCGAAAAGAGTGAACCCAAGAAAGCCAAGGCCGCTCCGGCAAAGACATTCTCCTACAGTGAAGTAAAAGAGGAGATCAAAAAGGGATTTACCGCATACGACAACGGCAACATCGAAGAGGCCGAGGAGATTTTCGACCGCGCAGCAAACGAAATGAACTGCAAATGCGCACAGAACGAAACGGCAAAGACCCTTCTGGCAGACGTCAAAAAGATCAAGAAAGGTCTTGCAAATGCTACCGATTCACTCGATTCCGGCGATTACAAGGCAGCGCTGAGGACTCTTGAATCCGTCAGAACAGCAGACAACGAGTTCAGAGAGCTCGGCTACAAAAACATGGTCTACAAGAAGGACAAAAACATGCGCAAACGCTACCTTGAACCCAATCCGAGCGATGCGCAGACCGTAGAGCAGATCCACAAGAGCTTCAAGGCGAAGATCGACGAAGTAAGAAAATGGAAAACCAAACAGCTTGCAGATATCGACAAATGGCTTAACGACAATATCAAGGCACGCGAAAAGGCTATCACAGACCTTAAAACGCAGCAGAAAGAGAACCAGAAAAAGCAGAAGGCTGACGAAGCCGAGCTGAAGAAAAG